>CAJADV010000018.1 GCA_903938575.1 uncultured Gammaproteobacteria bacterium | reverse complement strand
TGAAATCTTCCAGTCCTGCGACAGCCTGCTGCATCCGCGCGGGCGTGTAGTCGGGTGCGCCGTCGCGCTGCGGTGGCCGCTCGAAGCGGCGCCACGCCGCGAAGAGCGCGAGCAGTTCTGCGTGTCCGTTCGTGCTTGTGATGGTGCTCATGGAGGCTCCTGTGGATGGGGCGCGCGGGCGAGTGGCGTTCAGCGTGGAATGTTTGCTGCGTACAGGGGGTCGCGCCAGGCATGTTCGCGCTTGCCCTCGATCAGCGGGAGATGCGGCGCGATGGCCTCGAGCATGAAATCGCGGAAGATCCTGAGCCGCGCGGTCGTGCGCAGATCGATGTGGGAGAGCACCCAGAAGCCACGTCCGGGTTCGCCGTGGTCCACCGGCAGGCGCTGCAGCTCCGGCGCCGTATCGCCGAGGCCGCAGGGCAGCAGCGCAAGCCCCATCCCCGCACGCGCCAGATCGTGCGTGATGGCCAGCGAGTTCACGAAGTAGCGCACCTTCATGCCCGGGAAACAGCGCGATATCCACTGCGGCATGTTGCCGCCGGTCCAGGTGATGGCGCCCACCGAATCCGGATGCTCCTGCAACTGCGCGATCAGCGTCGGGGTGCCGTAGACGGCCACCGCGAAGGTGCCGACCCGGGTGCCGAGCACATTGGGCGGCGGATCATCGGTAGCGCGAAAAGCCATGTCGGCCTCGTGCACTGCCAGATTGAACACCGTATCCGAGGCGATCAGCTCGATCTCGATCTCGGGATAGCGCCCCGCAAAATCGCTCAGTCCGGGCAGCAGAAGACGCTGGATGCAGGTGTCGGGCGCGGTCACGCGGATGCGTCCGCGCAGGTCCTGCGCGTCGGCCGTGGCCTGACGACGGATGGCGTTCACATCCTCGTCCATCGCCTCGATGGCGCGCAGGATGCCCTCGCCGAAAGGCGTCAGCAGCCAGCCTGTGGTGGAGCGGTCGAAGAGCTTGGCGTGCAGTTCGGTCTCCAGCGCCGTGATGCGCCGCGACACCGTGGTGTGGTTGACGTCCAGCCTGCGCGATGCCGCAGAGACAGAGCCCTCGCGCACCACCGTCAGGCAGTAGCGCAGATCGTCCCAGTTGATGCTCTGCATGAATGCACCTCGGATGTGCAAATACGGTTATTCACCTGCGTAGATATGCAGACTAGTCTGGGCTCGTCGGTTCAGGCAACCGCATTCCACAACCCGGAGTTTTGATATGAACAGCACCCGCTCATTTGCTCTCGCCGTTGCATTCGCCACGCTGGTGGCGCCCGTGGCGCAGGCCGCCGTCTCGCCGGAGGATGCTGCCGCCACCTGCAAGGCCGAGGCCCAGACGCGTTTCGCGCAGGGCGATGAACTCGCCCGCGTGAAGTTCAAGGGCATGTTCGGCAGCGCGACGCTGCGCAAGGTCCGCATCCAGGTGCTGCCCCCCGCGGGCGGGGCTTTCCTCGCGGTCTGCGAGATCAATGGGCGTGGCGGCGAATTCGTGAGCCTCACGCGCTCCGATCAGAAAGCGGGCGCAGCGGATCAGGCCGCCCGCTGAGACGCCTCAGAGCGCAGCAGGCAGTTCAAGGATGGCATCCGACCCGGCCGGCAGGCTGATCAAGGTGCCATCCACGCCAAGCGTCACGGGGCCGGCGTAGGCTGCAGAGACGCCACGCAGGAACACCGCATCCAGACCCGGCAGCGGCAGGGGAGGGATCACGTGGTAGAAAAGCAGATGCCCCACACCGGCTGCGGTGGCGCTCTGCGCGGCCTCCACGGGGCTGGTGTGGTAGTCCGGGATGTCGCTGGTGACCTTGGCGATGATCGGGCGCCCGGCCGCAGCGCCGGCACGGTGCATCGCTGCCACCAGTTCGCTCGACAGCGCCTCATGGACCAGCAGATCCGCGCCACGGGCCACGGCCTCAAGGCTCGCTGACTTTGCTGTATCCCCGCTCACCACCACCGAGCGCCCGCCGTACTCGATGCGGTAACCCACGGCCGGCTTAACCGGTGTGTGGTTGACCGCGAACATTCTCACCGTCACACCCTCGCGCTCCAGCACCACCACCGATTCTCCGGGGGCCGGTACCGGGAACTCCGTAGCCTGCATGCCATGGCCCGATATCGGCGCCACGCTGTCGCCATGGTGCGCGCTGCGGAAACCGGCATCCGCCTCGTAAGCCATATTGAAACCCGCCACTACCTTTGCGATGCCCGGAGGGCCCAGCACCGGCAGTGGCGATGTGTTGGCCGCATTTGCCCAGCGCAGCATCGCCAATTCACCCATGCCGTCGATGTGATCCGAGTGGACATGGGTGAGCAGCAGTGCGTCGATCGCACCCAGCGGAAAGCGCATCCGCGTGAGGTTGCGCGCCCCGCCCGAGCCGGCATCGATCACGAGGTGCAGCCTGCCGGCCTGCACGGCCACGCAGGGCCCCGAGCGAACCGGGTCGGGAAGCGGGCCGCCGGCGCCGCACAGCGCGAGCTGGATGCCGTCGGGCAGCGCCGCGAAGGGCTGCTCCGACATGCTGCGTTCCAGTCCGCGCTCGGCGAGGCGCAGAGCCAGCGGGGCGCGCGCCAGGTACATGCCTGCCAGCAGGACGGGCAGAAGGATCAGGCCGACACGCGACAACTTCATGGTCTGCTCTCTGAAAACGTGGGGACAGCGACGTGGCTCGCGCCCGGGAGTCTACAGGCACTACCATAAACTGCGGGCCTGTGGCGGTGGAAGTGCGAGCTCCGCGCGGCGTGGATGTGTTCTTTACTTTGTCCGGAGGTCCGACGATGTCGATGGCGATCATTGCCTGGGGTGCGGCTGCGCTGGTCTACGGGCTTTTTCTGGTGTGGTACCTGCCGTTCGGGCGGCGCATCTCGCCCGCGGAGACCGATCGGGTCATGGCCGCCATCGAGGCGCAGGGTCTAGAGCCCGAACGCGTTCTGGCGCTGCGGCGCTTTTTCGAGGAAGACACCGGCCGGTCTTTCGTGATGGTCAATCTGCTGCAGTTGAACGAGCCCAAGGCCGCCGCGCGGCGTTCGTTGGGCACCTACGAAAGGCGTTTTATGGGCCGGCTGATCCGGATGGCGGGCTTTCCGCTTTTTGCAGGCCGCGCGCTCAGCGTGTTGAACGTCGATCAGTGGGGTATCGAGGCCGATGGTTGGGATGCGGCGGCGCTGGTGCGTTACCGCTGTCGCCGGGATCTGGCCCGCATGGTGATCGACTCGCTGCAGGGCGACACCCGCGACTACAAGCATGCGGCGCTGCTGCGCACATTTGCTTTCCCCGTCTCGCCCCTCATATCCACCGGTGGACCCTGCCTGATCGTGGGTCTGACGCTGGCGTTGATTGCGGCCGTGGTGCAGATCGTGTCAGCGTGATCGGGTCGACGGGGAGGTTGCCACGATGACGCAGCAGTTCCGGGATCAGGGCGGTGCGGCGAGCAGCGATCCCTCTTGGCTGCGACGAAAAATCACCTCGCTGATGATGCGACGGCTTGCCGATCCGCTGCGCCGCGAGCGGGCGCGTGCTGTTGCGGAGTCGGCCCGCCTGCGCAGCGGCGAGCCGCATCGAGTTCTTTACTTCCATCAACCGGAAGACCCCTACAGCCATCTGGCCGTGCAGCTGCTGCAGCCCCTGTGCGAGCGGTATGACATCGTGCTGGAAACACGGCTTTGCTCTGCCGAACCCGGCGCGAATACGCCCGAGCCGGAACTCCTCGAGAGCTACGCCCGGCGCGATTGCGTTCAGGTCGCACCGCACTACGGGCTCGTTTTTCCCTTAGCGGCGGCGGCTCCTGATTCCGCGCTGCTGGCGGCCGCGCGCGGCATCCTCGCCGCGCAGCCTCCTGCCGCGCTGCATGCTGTCGCGCCGCTGATTGGAGCGGCACTCTGGAGCGCTGACACGGCAGCCATGCGCTCGCTGCAGCAGCGTTTTGATGTTGCCGACCAGACCCGCGTTGCGAGTGCGCTGGAGGCTGGCAACGCCGAGCGCAGGCGCCTCGGCCATTACGCGGGAGCGATGTTCCATTACGGTGGCGAGTGGTACTGGGGCGTAGACCGCTTGTATCACCTCGAGCGACGCCTGGTCGCGCTCGGCGCCTCGCGCGAACCGCAGGCGCCGCTGCTGGCGGCGCGGCCGGCCATCGAGCTGCCCCGCGAGCCCGACAAGGGTAGCCTGCGGCTCGAGTTCTATGCCTCTCTGCGCAGCCCCTACACCGCCGTGATCTACGACCGCGTGATCGCGCTGGCGCGCGACAGTGGCGTGGTGCTCGATCTGCGGCCGGTGCTGCCGATGGTGATGCGCGGCGTGCCCGTCACGGTGCAGAAGGGGCGCTACATTTTTTTTGATGCTGCCCGCGAGGCCGAGGAACTCGGGCTGCCGCCCGGACGTCCGCGTGATCCCATCGGTGAGCCGGTGCGCAGGCTCTACTCGTTGCTGCCCTGGGCCATGACGCTGGGGCGCGGCGCGGCCTTGCTGGGCGCGGCGCTGCAGGCGGCGTTCCGGCAGGGTCTGGATCTCGGCTCTGAGGGCGGGTTGCGGCAGGTGGTCGAGTCGGTGGGGCTCAGCTGGTCGCAGGCGCGCTTGCAACTGGGCAATCGCAGCTACGAGCAGGATTTCGAGCACAACCGCAAGGCGCTCTACGAGGCGGGCATCTGGGGCGTACCCGCC
>CAJADV010000017.1 GCA_903938575.1 uncultured Gammaproteobacteria bacterium | reverse complement strand
CGCGACTGGAACGCGCAGTCGCGCATAAACCACGTCCAGAAATAAATCCTCCGAATACCACGGGACGAGGTCTATCGTGCAGCGCACTGCCGCCGGGGAATCTGCGTGGCGCGCAGCCCCCGACTCGCAATCTCAAGCCAGCTTGCTGGCGCGCAGCGCAAGCACGGCGGGAGGAGCCCCGAAGGTATCGGGGCTAGAGGCCTCCCAGTACATCTGGAATACCCGGTGCTCCGGCATGCCGCCATCGCGCAATATGTTGGCGGGAAGCCAGAGATGCAGCGTCGCGAGCGAGCGGACCTCGGTTGGCGTGACGCGGCGGATGATGTGCTCGGGACCGAGCTCTGTCGGGTGATTCACCCCAGCCGCAGACAACAGTTCTTTCAGCGCAAACAGCGTGTTCTCGTGGAAATTGTGGACTCGCGTTGCCTTGTCACCCGGATCCAGCGCGCGGTAGCGCTTCGGATCCTGGGTGGTGACGCCCGTGGGGCAGTGCCCGGTGTGGCAGATCTGGGCCTGCAGGCAACCAAGCGCGAACATGAACCCCCGCGCTGAATTGCACCAGTCCGCGCCAAGCGCGCAGGTACGCACGATGTCGAAGGCGGTGATGATCTTGCCGGCCGCGCCCAGCCGGATCTGCGGCCGCAACCCTGCAGCCACCAGCGTGTTCTGCGCAAACACCAGCGAATCGCGCAGCGGCGTGCCCACGTGGTCGGTGAACTCCTGCGGTGCGGCGCCGGTGCCGCCCTCACCACCGTCGATCACGATGAAATCCGGCAGGATGCCCGTTTTCATGATCGCCTTGATGATGGCGAACCACTCCCAGGGATGACCGATAGAGAGCTTGAATCCCACCGGCTTGCCGCCCGAGAGTTCACGCAGCCGGGCCAAGAACTCCATCATTTGCACGGGCGTGGAGAACGCCGAATGCGAGGCGGGCGAGATGCAATCCTCGCCAATGGCAACACCGCGCGCTTCGGCGATCGCCGCATTCACCTTGGAGCCGGGCAGCACGCCGCCGTGACCGGGCTTGGCGCCCTGCGAGAGTTTCAGCTCGATCATGCGCACCTGGGGCGCAGCCGCGTTCTCCGCAAAGCGTGCCTCGCTGAAGCTGCCGTCCTTGTTGCGGCAGCCGAAGTAGCCCGAGCCGATTTCCCACACCAGATCGCCACCGTGCTCGCGATGAAAAGTGGAAATCGAGCCCTCGCCGGTGTCGTGGTAGAAGCTGCCGCGTTTCGCACCCGCATTCAGCGCCAGGATGGCATTGGGGGACAGCGCTCCGTAGCTCATCGCCGATATGTTGAACACCGAGGCGGAGTAGGGCTTAAGGCACTGGCTCGACCCCACGCTGACGCGGAAGTCCTGACTTTTTATATGCGAGGGCACCAGCGAGTGGTTGATCCACTCGTAACGCGCCTCGTAGACGTCAAGCTGCGTACCGAAGGGACGTTTGTCGACCGCGTTCTTGGCGCGCTGGTAGACAATGCTGCGTTCCATGCGTGAGAACGGCACGGGATCGGTGTCATTTTCGAGGAAATACTGACGGATCTCCGGACGGATGAACTCCAGGAAAAACCGGAGGTGCGCAAGTACCGGGTAGTTGCGTCTGATAGCGTGCTTTTTCTGCGCGACATCCACCACACCCACGATACTCAGCACGCCGGCGACAACTGCCAGCACCAGCCAGACGTCACCGAAGCCCGCGACACCGAGGCCTGAACCAAGCGCCGTGAGCACGATGCAGCTGGCAAAAAATCCGTAGCGTGAGGGCAGTATTCCGATCGACATGACTTCCCTCCGACGTGTTCAGCCAGTGTAACTGCCGTGGAGCAAAGTACGCACGCGGCATGCGAGACTGGCCCCTCGTTCATGGCGAAGGCACCCCGAATGCAAACGACACCCACCCTCATTCGCGCGCTTTGCCTCTGCGCGAGCCTCGTGCCGCTGACAACACCCGCGGACGCGGATGCCCCATTCGATGTGGTGTTGCGGGGTGGCACGGTGTACGACGGTAGCGGGGAGTCTCCGCGGCGCGCCGATGTGGGCCTGCGAGGCGATCGCATCGCGGCAATCGGCGATCTCTCGTCGGCGCCTGCCACGCAAGTACTGGACGCCAGCGGCATGGCGGTGGCACCAGGCTTCATCAACATGCTGAGCTGGGCGACAGAGTCCCTGCTGGTCGACGGCCGCGTGGTCTTCGATCCGGCTACCGTGACAGACCATGCCACCTTCGAGCAGCCGCACCAATACGCCACCGGCGTGCGGGATGTCTTCGTCAACGGGGTTGCGGTGCTGCGCGGCGGCGAGCACACAGGCGCCACTCCGGGGCGGGTGGCTCGGGGGCCGGGGTGGAGTGGGTGGAAGGTGGAATGAAGCCGCCGATCACTACACCCAGCTATTCCAGCGGCTCGTCTGTGGCGTATGCATCTTTCGTTGACCTTTAAGATTCAAATGCTATAGATTTCTGATCATGCCCGAGAGGACCCGACATGAGCGCGTTGCCCGACCCAAAGCCCGACCCCTCAGCCGTCCTGCTTACCGCCACGCTGCGTGCCGCCGAACACCTCGGGCTCGGCCAGCGGGAACTCGGGGAGATCCTGGGCATCGACCGCACCTCTGTAGCCCGCATGGTCAAGCGCGGCCAGCTCTCACCCGAGAGCAAACAGGGTGAACTCGCGCTGCTGCTGGTGCGTGTATACCGCTCTTTGTTCGCGCTACTGGGAGACAACCAGGCACAACTGCGGCACTGGATGCGCACCGAAAACCTGCACCTCGGCGGCGTGCCAGCGGAGCGGTTGTCCAGCGTGCAAGGGCTCGTTGAAACGGTGAGCTACCTCGACTCCCTGCGCGGTCGCAACTGACACCGGGCGCCACGGATGGGCACTCAAGGAAACAACTGGAACAGCCTCGATGCGGAGCGCCTGATCGCGCCGCTTGCGTGTCGGGTGCATCGGGTGGTCGAGTCACAGGAGACCGTCGCCACGCTGATGCTTGTCGACAACCGCGACGAGCAGCAGGTGCTGGAGGATCTGCTCGAGGGCAGCAAGCCCCCGCTCGCTGCGGACCTCAGAGACATGCACTACCTGTTGGCCGCACCCTTCCGCTATCCGCCGCTCGCGCACGGTTCGCGCTTCGGCGCTCGACACGAGCGGGGCATTTTCTACGGCTCGACACGGGTAGAGACGGCGCTCGGCGAGTGTGCGTTCTACCGCTTGTTGTTTCTGGCTGGGCTGAGCACACCCTTCACGGAGGATGTGATCACGCGGCACACGGCCTTCAGCGTGGACTTACAGACCGAGCGGGGGCTGGACCTGTGCGCCGCGGCCTTCGCGCCCGCGAGGGAGTGGCTGCGCTCGCCCGTGAACTATAGCGCCGCACAGGCCTTTGGCAGCGCGATGCGGGCGAACGGTGTGGAAGCGTTCCTGTATCTCTCCGCACGGTTACAGGAAGACGACGCCGTGAACATCGGCGTGTTCACGCCAAGCACGCTGCAGAATCGCATCGACGATGCGGTTGCGTGGGTCTGCATCAGCAATGCAGCAGAGATCCGCTGGGTCGATACCTTGAACCGCCAGAGCGTGGCATTCTCGTCGAGCCGGTTTCTGGTGGATGGACGGTTGCCGCAGCCGGCGGTGTGAGGTGGCAGCTAGCCCTGACCATTGGCTTACCAGGTAAGCAGTGTGATAGCTTCATGGGCCGGATCGAAGGAGAACGCCCATGGCTGCCGCGACGCTCACCGCAAAGGGCCAGATAGTCATTCCCGCGGAAATCCGTGCCCGCCACGGTCTGACGCCGGGAACGCAAGTCGAATTCGTCGACGAAGGCGGAACCATCCGGCTCGTGGTGCACAGACGTATCACGCCTTCTGATCCGGCAGCGGGTTACGGCCTGGTGAAGGTGAAGGTGAAGCGCAGCGGCAAGCCTCGGCGCCTGTCTGATTTCGATGCTGCTTCGCTGACCGGACGCGGCAAGGCACATCCGGCATGATCGCCGTCGATACCAATGTCCTTGCTCGGTTCTACTGTGACGACGCGGAGGATCCAGAGTCGCGGCGTCAAAGGCCGCGCGCGCGTCGGATCATCCTCGAGTCAGAGGCCATCTTCGTCCCGCTCACCGTCATCCTGGAACTGGAGTGGGTGATGCGGGGCTTCTACGACATCGAGCGGGAGTCGTTCTGTGAAGCCATCGAGCACCTGCTGGGGATGCCACATGTGACCGTCGAGCGCTGGGAGGCGGTAAAAGACGCCATCGACCTTCACCGGCAGGGTTTCGATTTCGCAGACGCCCTGCACTGGGTATGCAGCGCAGGCTGCCGCCAGTTCGTGAGCTTCGATGATCGCAAGTTGGTGCGACGTGCTCGGCGGTTGGGGCGGACGCCGGAGATCGTCGTGCCCTGAGGGCCTGCGGGCCTGCGATGTTCGGCGGGGGGAGAACCCATGTGCCACAGGTCACGGGCATGGCCGGCTCCTACGAGCGATCTCGAGCGTGGCCCGATACTCGGGGTAGGAGCGGGCCGTGCCCGCGACCAATCTCCGCGCTGGCCCGCAGCGCTCGCTCAAAAAAACGAAGCCCCTTCATTCACACCTAAAGACTGCCCCCTTGATCTGACAGTGGTTCGGCAGACGGAAGAAAGTGTGTAACCTAAT
>CAJADV010000016.1 GCA_903938575.1 uncultured Gammaproteobacteria bacterium | reverse complement strand
TCCGCGTCAGAAAAGCTGATCTGCTTCATCGAGGACCACGTCATGTATCGTGTCGCTCTATTATCGACTACCGCCATGCTGAAGTGCGCGGATCCGCTGAATAAATCAGTGTTTCCCTAGGTTTTAAATTTGGCTCGCGATCCTGACGGTGTCCATGCACCTCTTGACGGATTCCCCCGGGCAAAGCGGTGTGCGCTTGGCCCTCAGGGCGCTGCCCGCAGCCTGGCGAGCGCGGGCGCCTCGGCATCCTCGATGCCGGCCGGCACGTTCTCGTACCAGTGGATGTTCACGAAGCCCTTCGGGAAGGTGCGGTAGAGCTGTGCTTTCAGCTTGGGATCCACCAGCTTCAGCGTGCCGCGGGCTGCACTGAAGTTGCCCGCGGCCTTGGTGATGCGCGCGGCGTTCTCCGCACGTGCCGCAAAGTTGATCCACTTGTAGGCGCCATCGTCATTCCCGCCCTTGGCCGGGATGGTCGAGGCAACGATCCAGCCGAGCATGCCGGACTTGGGAGCGATGTAGCGGATCGGCGCCGCCTCCCGGTTCAGCGCCCATGACGGGGCGTCCCAGAACATCGCGGCGGTCACGGCCCCGGACCTGAAGGCGTCCTGCAGTTCTTTTTCGCCGCTGAACACCAGTCCGATGTTCTGCTTGCAGGTGATCAGCTTGTCCACGACGCGGTTGGCCATCGCCGCGTAGGCCGGTGGGTCGTTGTAGAGGGCGAAGGGGTCTTCGCCATAGGCAAAGGCAAAGGCAATCAGCACGGGGCGCACCGCGCGGATCGCGGTTTTGCCACGCAACGCCGGATCACAGAGATCGGTGTAGTCGCTCACCTTGGCGCGCCGGGTGTTGACCGCGAGCCCTTCGGTGCCCCAAAGGTATGGCACGCCGTAGACGGAGCTGTTGACGGTAGTGTTCTTGCGCGTGGCCTCGAGCATCTCCGGCAGGAAATGGTCGACCTGGATCCGGCTGAGGTCGAGGGGCTTGTAGATCCCGTACTGCTGTTGTGCGCCTGCCACGCGGTCGTGCGAGGGGTGCACCAGATCGTAACCTGCGCCCTGGGAGCTGCGCAGCCGCGCGATGATGTCCTCGTTGTCGGTCAGGGTGATCTCGATCTGAATGCCGGTTTCCTTGCGAAAATCCTCCGCGAGGTCAGCCGGCACGTAGTCTGTCCAGGTAAGGATGCGCAACTTTCCTGAGTCGGCCTGTGCCCACAGCGAAGTGCCGAACGCAAGCAGTAACAGGCTTAGACGGGCCAGAGTCATATCTCGTCCTCGGAGCCGGTGGCAGCGCAGGATTCGCGCCGCCAGCAGGCTGACAGGTGGCGCGAGGTTAACCCGCAGCCTTGCGCATTGTCACGCCCGGGCAGGCGTACTCGCGTCAAAGCGGCTAAGCTCTCCGGGAGCGTGCGGGCCGTTACCGCAGGTGATCGGGCGGATAACGATTAAGTGACAGCGAAGGACGATCTTCTGGAAGCCGTAGCCGAGGTGCTTGCACGCCTCGCGGAGGAGTTCGCCTTCGCCGAGCCGGGCTCCGATGCCGGTCTGCTGCCGGTCAACGCGCTGCTGATGGACCTCGAACAGTTGCCGGCGCAGTTCCTGCCTGCGTCTCTGGCCACGGCATTCGCGCGGCCACGGGCCTGGATCGACGCCACGCTCGACGGCTCGGGCAAATTCGACGCCGTGACGCTGGGGCTCCTCCACGACTGGCACGGGTGGGTGATCGACTGTCTGATGAGCGAATCCACCGGCGGGCCTGCACCGTCTTTGCCGGAAAGCCTGCTCGAGACATCGCCCGCAGATGCCGCTGAGCTGCCGGCCGACGCCGAGCCGGTGATGGCGGAGGCTGCTTCCGTTCCCGCTCCCGTTCCCGCTCCCGCTGTTGTATCTGCCCCTGCGCCGGTGGCCCTTGTCGAGGCGTCCCCCGCACCGCCCGCAGCCACCGCTGCACCTGCGGATACCAACATCCCCACCATGGTGCTGAAGCTCCCGGGTGATCTGGAGTTGCTGCGCGAGTTTCACAGCGAATCCCTGGAACTGCTGCGCTCCATCGAGCAGGCAGTGCTCACGCTGGAGGAAAACCCCGGCGCATCCGAGGCGATCAACGCGATTTTCCGTGCCTTCCACACCTTCAAGGGCAGCGCCGGTTTTCTGCAGCTGCTGTCGCTGCGCGACTTTGCGCATGAGTTGGAGTCCTTGCTCGAGGTGGTCCGCAGTGGCGAGGCCGCGGTCACGAGAGCGGTCATCGACGCCATCCTGGCCGGTGCCGATGTGCTCGCGGAGTGCACGAGCCAGGTCGGCGCGCAGGTAGCCGGACACAATCCCGGTGCGCCGATACCCGTTCCCGGCGCTTCAGTTCTCGCTCTGGTTACGGCGGCGTTGCGTGGTGAGCCGGTCGCTGCGGCGCCTGCGCCTGCACCGGCCCAAGCCGCGGTGCCGGAGCCTGTGTCCGTCGCCGCCGTCGAGCCCGGTGAGGGCGCGGTGGTTGCAGCCCCTGTAGTCCAGGCTCCGCTGCCAAAGCCCGCGCCCACGACATCACGCGAGCCCGCGGTGGCAGACAGCTTTGTCAGGCTGGACGCGGCGAAGCTCGATGATCTGGTGAACCTGGTCGGCGAACTGGTGGTGGCGCAGTCCTTCGTGCTCGAGAGTGGCGAGGTGCGCGGCTCCCCCAATCTCGAACTCGCGCACGCCGTGCGCAAACTGGTGCGCATCACCCGCGGCTTGCAACACAACGCCATGTCGCTGCGCATGGTCCCGGTGGGAGGCCTGTTCCGCAAGATGACGCGACTGGTGCGCGACGTCGCGGGTTCCCAGGGCAAGCAGGTCCGTCTGGTCCTGAGAGGCGAGGACACCGAGCTCGACCGCCAACTGGTCGACAAGCTGGGCGATCCGCTGATTCACATGATCCGCAACGCCGTCGATCACGGCATCGAGCCGCCCGCTGACCGGCTCGCGGCCGGCAAGGACGCGTCCGGCACCATCGAGCTCTCGGCTTTCCATCAGCACGGTGGCATCGTGGTGCGCATCGCCGACGATGGTCGCGGGCTCGACCCCGCGCGCCTGGTCGCCAAGGCGATCCAGAAAAAACTCATCGACCCCGGCGCCCAGTTGAGCGAGCAGGAGGCACTCGAACTCATCTTCGTGCCTGGTCTGTCGACGGCGGAAGCGGTCACGGATCTCTCGGGTCGTGGCGTCGGCATGGATGTGGTGCGCGGCCACATCGAGAGCCTGCGTGGTCATGTCGATATCAGCTCCCGGCTCGGTGCCGGCGCCGCCTTCGCCATCCGCCTGCCGCTCACGCTCGCGTTGATTGACGGCTTGCTGGTAGGTCTGGGCGGTCAACGCTACATCATTCCCGCGCTGGCGGTACGCGAGACGCTGCGGCCGCGGCCGGGTCAGGTGTCAACCGTGCACGAGCAGGGCGAAATGCTCGAGGTGCGCGGCCAGCCGCTGCCGGTGCTGCGACTCGGGCGTGCGCTGCAGCGCCCGGCCCGGATCAGCAAAGCCGACGAGGGCATATTCGTGGTACTCGAATCGGGCAGTTCGGTGGTGGCCTTGATGGTCGATGAGCTGCTCGGCAAGCAGGAAGTGATCATCAAGAACATGGGCGAGGCCTTTTCCACGCAGACTCTGGTGGCCGGCGGTGCGATCCTTGGTGACGGCTCGGTCGGGCTGATCCTCGATGTCGATGCCCTGCTGCGCGCGCCCCGCACGCCGCTGCAACCCATTCCCGGGCCCTGGGCACAGGCTGCAGCGTCATGAATGCCCCCGCACAGCTGCGCCCCGGTCGCTACCTCACGTTCCACCTCGGCGCGTCGTACTACGGCGTGCCCATCCGCGATGTGCGCGAGGTTGTCCGGCTCGGTCCCGTGACCGTGGTGCCCATGATGCCGGCTCACATCCGCGGCGTGATCAACCTGCGCGGGACGGTGTTGCCGGTGTTCGATCTGCGCGCCAAGTTCAGCATGGCGGCGGTGGAGTACAGCGATCGCGCCTGCATCGTCGTCTTCGACATGCAGGACCGTCCGCGTCAGGCCACGGCGATCGGCACCATTGTCGATGGCGTCGACGACGTGGTGATGCTGGCAGAGTCGCAGCTCGCCGCGCCCCCGGACTTCAACGGCGCACTCGAGTCTGACTACCTGCTAGGAGTGGGCGCCACGGCCGAGCGCCCCATCACGCTGCTGCAGATACGCAACATACTCTCGACCGAAGGCAGCGTCGTGCTGCCGTCTTTCAACCCCAATGCCGCCGTGCGCGGCCTCGAGCCCCCATGAACACCTCTAGCTGGACCATCACACGGCGCATCACCGCGGGCCTCGGCGCCCTGTTACTGATGCTCGTGCTCATCAGCGGGCTCGCCCTGCTGCGCATCGCCACACTGCGCGAGAGCATCGGTGGCCTAGCGGAAAATTCCCTGCCGAGCGTGGTGCTGCTGGGTGATGTGGTGGCGCAGGTGCAGCGCCAGCAGCTCGCGTTGTCGCGCCTGCTCGACGCCCAGCCCGAGGTGGCCGAGGCACTGCAGGCTGATATTTCCTCGCGCGAAAAGCAGGTGGTCACCGCGCTGGCAGACTATGAGCAGCACTATCTGGTCGACGAGGAGACGCGTCGCCTCTACGCCGAGATCAGCGCGGCCCACGACGCCATCGTCTCCACCGGCGAGAAGATAGATGCGCTCGACAAGGAGACCACGGGCGATGAGTTCAAGCAGCTGATCGAACAGCAGCGGCTTATCACCGAGGTGCAGGACCCGAACTACGCGCGTCTGCTCTCCACCGTGCAGGCGGCTGCCGCCCGCAGCTACACGCAGGGTCAGGCCATCGCGGAGTCGAGCCGCGCAGACACCAGTGTCACGATGTGGCTGCTCGCGATTGCCTCGCTGCTCGCGGTGGCGGTTGCCGGCGTGCTCGCCTGGGTGACGGTGCGCCAGATATCAGCGGCCTTGGGCGGCATCACGGTGGATCTCAACCGGGGCGCCAAGCACACCTCCTCGGCGGCCCGCCAGGTCGCCATTGCGAGCCAGACGCTGGCCGGCGGGGCGAGCGAGCAGGCGGCTGCCATCGAGGAGACCAGCACCTCGCTCGAGGAAATGTCGGCGATGATCCGTGCCACTGCGGACAATTCGCAGAAGGCGAAAAATCTCGCCTCGGAAGCACGCGCCGATGCCGGTGCCGGGCTCGGCACCATGGCACTCATGTCGCAGGCCATGGAGGAAATCGGCACCGCCAGCGCGGATGTCTCGAAGATCGTGAAGAACATCGACGAGATCGCCTTCCAGACCAACATCCTGGCGCTGAACGCGGCCGTCGAGGCGGCACGTGCGGGCGAGGCGGGCGCCGGTTTTGCGGTGGTCGCAGACGAGGTCCGCTCGCTCGCGCAGCGCAGCGCCGCGGCTGCCCGCGAGACGGCCGAGAAAATCGAGGTGGCCATCTTCAGCGCCCGGCGTGGAGCCGAGCGTAGCGCCGAGGTGGCGCGCTCGCTGAAGGAGATCACCGACAAGGTGGTCGCCACTGACATGCTGGTGGCCGAGATCGCCACGGCGGCGCGCGAGCAGGCCCACGGGCTCTCGCAGGTCAACACCGCCCTGTCGCAGATGGATCGCATTGCCCAGAGCAACGCCGCCAGCGCCGAGCAGAGCGCCGCCGCCGCAGAACGGCTCGACGCGCAGGCCGCCAGTCTCAAGCAGAGCGTGGCGCGGCTTGAGGGACTGGTCGGGCGGCGCGATGCGGCACATCACGGTGAGTTGCCGGAGCCCCAGGACGATGCCGATGATGGCGGTGATGGCCTAGTTGCGCAGCGCCGCGCGCGCCCGCAGCGCCTGACCCCCCAGACACTAAGCCGTATCCCCATGCCGTCGGTGCCGCGCAGCGCGCGCGATGACGATGATTTCCGCCGTTTCTGAGAGTGAGCCGAGCTGTTTGAACACCCTGCCCGGCGGGGGCATCACGCCGCGCGCCTTCAGGGCGCTCGCGGAGCTTGTGTATGGCTACTGCGGCATCGTGCTTGGCCCCGAAAAGCACACGCTGATGGCCAACCGCCTGCGCAAGCGCATCGCCGCGCTCGGGCTAGGCTCCTATGACGAGTACGCGGAGCGTCTTGGTGCCGATGATGACGGCGCCGAACTCGATGTCTTCATCGACCTGATGACCACCAATCACACGGGATTTTTTCGCGAGGAAGAGCATTTCCGTGTTCTTGGCGCTCAGGTGTTGCCCGAGCTCGCGCGCGAGCGGCTGCCGCCGGGCTCGGTGCTGCGGATGTGGTCGGCCGCATGCGCCTCGGGTGAGGAGCCCTATTCCATGGCCATGGTCGCCGCGCAGGCGCAGCGTCGTGATCTGATCCCGGGTTGGGAGATCCTTGGCTCGGACATCTCGCAGACGATGCTCGCCGTTGCCGAGCGCGGCATCTACGCTCGCGATCGTTTGGCACCCGTGCCGCCGGAGCTGGTGAGCAGCTGTTTCCTGCAGGGTGTGCGCTCGCAGGAAGGGTTCGTGCGGCTGGATCCCGATATCCGTCGCCAGGTGCGTTTTGAGCGCATCAACCTGCTCGACGATGACTACCGGCTTGGCGGCCCGCAGCACGTCATTTTTTGCCGCAATGTGATGATCTATTTCGACGAGGCCACGCGCGCGGGGGTGCTGTGGCGGTTGCGCGAGCAGCTGCATCCGGGGGGCTATCTGTTCGTCGGCGTCTCGGAGAGTCTCGGCAACCTGTGCGGCGGCCTCGAACCCGTCAGTCATGGTGTGTACCGCCGCATATGAGCATCCACCAGGGCCCAATCCGCGTGCTGGTGGTCGATGACTCGGCGCTCGCGCGGCGGGCCATCCAGGACGCGCTTGCCTTTGATGCGGGCATCGAGGTGGTGGGTCTCGCCGCCGACGCCTATCAGGCCCGCGAGCAGATCCTCGCGCTGGAACCCGATGTCATCACGCTTGACCTGCAGATGCCGCTCATGGACGGGCTGACGTTTCTGCGCATTCTGCAGGAGCATCACCCGGTGCCGGTCGTGGTGGTCAGCGCGCTCACGCCCGCAGGCTCGAAAATGGCGATGGCCGCGCTCGAGGCCGGCGCGGTAGATGTGATCCAGAAACCCGACGGCTCGCGTTCCGCAGCCCAGATGGCGAGGCGCCTGTCCACCCAGATACGCGCAGCCGCGCGCTCGCGCCGCGACGTGGTGCTCACGGCGCTTGCCCCGCAGCCGGTCGCGTGGACGACCCCGCCAGACAGTCGGCGCGTGATCCTGATCGGTGCCTCGACAGGCGGCGTGGAGGCCCTGCGTTTCCTGCTGCCGCAGTTGCCCGCGGGTCTGCCGCCGATTGTCGTGGTGCAGCATATTCCGGCGAATTTCTCCCGCGTGATGGCAGAGCATATCGACCGCCTCGCGCCCTGCGAGGTGCGTGAAGCAGTCGATGGCGATCTGCTTCGCCCCGGCCTCTGCCTGGTGGCGCCGGGTGATTTCCACGTCGCGCTGCAGCGTCAGGGTCGTCAGTACCACGTGAAACTTTCGCAGTCGCCGCCGGTGAACCACTGCAGACCGTCCGTGGACGTGCTGTTCCGTTCCGGTGCCGAGCAGGCAGGGGCTCAGGCGGTGGCGGTGCTGCTTACCGGAATGGGTTCCGACGGCGCGCGCGGCATGCAGTTGCTTCGAGCAGCCGGTGCGCGCACGATTGCCGAGGCTGAGGAAAGCTGCGTGGTGTTCGGCATGCCGCAGGCTGCCATCAAGGCCGGCGCCGTAGAGCGCGTCGTGCCGCTGCCGAAAATGCCCGAAGCCATCCTCGATGCCCTGCGCCAGGAGCCACCCCCGTGATTCGCCCGGATAACACGCTGCTTGCGGGGACGCTCGGCGCAGCCGTGCATGACGTGATCGGTGTCTCTTATGCATGCCCACTCAGGTCTGAGGGGGCGGAGCTTGCCCAAGCTGAACTCCCTGCCAACCTGAGCCCTTGCGCCACGACGCTGCCGCTGGAGATCGCGGCCTCGAGCTACTCACTCCGCCTTGTTGCCGCTCCCGCGGTGGCCGTGCGCTGGTTGGCGTGCATGCTGGGGCGAGAGCCCTCGGCGCAAGAGACTGCGGAGCTTGCCGCAAGCGTGCTCGACGAGGCGTTGAACCAGATCGGCGGACGTTTTGCCGGCCTGCTGGGAGAGGTCGGTGTCGAGGTGGAGCTCGGGACGCCTCGTGAGTCCCAAAAGAGCCCTGCGGCGCACTGGCAACTCTGGTCCTGCGACGGACACCCGCTCGCGATTGCCCTGCACGCGGGGCGCGATAACGCATGAGCATTCCCACCATACTCACGGTCGATGACAGCAAGGTGCTGCGGCTCGCGCTGATGGAGTTGTTCCGCCCCTACGACTGCCGCATGCTGCAGGCCGCCGACGGCCTCGAGGGCCTGGCCGTGGTGCGTGAGCACCGGCCGGATCTGGTACTGCTCGATTACAACATGCCGGTGCTGGACGGTCTGGGTATGCTGCGCGAACTGCGCGCGGATCCTGAGATCGCGCGCACCAATGTGATCATGCTGACGGCCAACACGGCACCGCAGGCCTTGGCCGCGGTGGCGCGTCTTGGCGTGCGCGACTACGTCGTCAAACCCCATGACGGCCCCGTGCTGCTCGCCAAGGTGGCTCGTCTGATAACACTCATCCCGCGCGCATGCGCCCAAGACTCTCCGGTGCCTCATGTCTGATGCTATTACCTCCGATGTCACGAGTTCGCCTGTTTCCATGCTGGCGGGGGCGCGGGTGCTGGTGGTGGATGACAGCCGCCTGATGCGGCTTGGTCTGATCCGCGCCCTGAAGGAACTCGGTATCGACTCCATTGCCGAGGCCGGCAATGGCCGCGAGGCACTGGAGCGCATCCGCGCGGAGTCCTTCGACCTGATGCTGCTCGATATCGAGATGCCGGAAATGAATGGCCTCGAGTTGCTGCAGGCCATGAAGCTCGAGCCTGCGCTCGGACGCGTTCCGGTGATCGTCATTTCCAGTTCCGAGCAGATCGACACGGCGGTGCGCTGCATCGAGGCGGGCGCCGAGGACTATCTCCCCAAGACCTTCAACCCCACGCTGCTGCGAGCGCGTGTCACCACCTCGGTCGACAAGAAACGCCTGCGTGATCTCGACGCCCAGCGCGTGCTCGAGTTGCAGCACGAGAAAGACCAGCTCGAGCGCACCCAACGGCGGCTGGACGAGGAGCTGGGGGATGCGATGGCCTACATCCGCGCGAGCCTGCCCGAGCCCACGACCGCGCCGCTCCACATCGACTGGCTGTACCAGCCCTGCACCGAGTTGGGCGGCGACGCCTTCAGCTACCACTGGATCGACGACGACCACTTTGCCGTTTACCTGCTCGATGTCTGCGGTCACGGCGTGGGTGCCTGCCTGCTCGCCGTCACGGCCATCACGGTGATCCGTTCGGGGGCATTGCCCGACGTGGATTTCCGCGACCCGTCCGCGGTGATGGCGGCTCTCAGCAACGCTTTCCCGTGCGAGAAGCACAACAACATGTACTTCACGCTCTGGTACGGCGTGTACCGCAAGTCCACACGCACGCTGTCCCACGCCAGCGGCGGCCACCCGCCGGCGCTTCTGCTCTCCGCGCCCGATGCGGCCGGCTGCTCCACCGTCGAGCGCGTGCATTCACCCGGACTGATCGTAGGTCTGATGCCGGACATGATGTACGACGCCCAGAGCATGGTGATGCCCGAAGGTTCCTCCCTGATCGTGCTCTGCGACGGCTGTTTCGAGATCGCGGACATGCAGGGCAAGGACATCACTTTCGAGGATTTTGAGGGCTTCATGGCGCAGCACGGTACGGCTGAAGATGGCCTGCACGCACTGCTTGCCTGGGGGCAGGGAATCCATGGCCCCGGCCCGCTCGACGACGATTTCTCGATCGTGCGCATCCGCTTCTGAGTCGCGTCTCGCGTGTCGCGGCGCAGCATGGGCTGGTCGCGTGGCGTATCGAATGTTCACTTTCCCTGCAGCAATCCACAGGAGTTCACGCAGATGAGTATCGTCAGAATCGAATCCGGCAAGCGCATGTCCCAGGCCGTGGTGGCCAACGGTTTCGTGTTTCTGGCCGGGCAGGTGGCGCCGGACCCCGTTGCCGATGTCACGGCGCAGACGCGGCAGGTGCTGGCGGAAATCGACCGATTGCTGGCGATGGCCGGAAGTCACAAGAGCCACATCGTGTCGGCCAATGTCTTCCTGCCGCAGATCGCCGATTTTGCCGCCATGAATGCGGCGTGGGATGAGTGGGTTGCGCCTGAGGCC
>CAJADV010000015.1 GCA_903938575.1 uncultured Gammaproteobacteria bacterium | reverse complement strand
GGCACCGGGGCGCTGGGCAGAGATCAGAGTGATGGGCGTGTTCGAGATGCGCGAGGGCAAAATCCTCGCCTGGCGGGATTATTTCGATCTCGCCGAGATACAGAAGGCAATGGGCGGTTGAGGCCTTCGCGCTAGCGCGGGCGACGCCGCAGGCCCCACATCAACACCCCGCTCAGCGCAAGCAGCAGGGAGAGCACGCCACCGACGTCCACCACCAGCACGCCGGCCGACCCGAACAGGCGGCCGCTGTGCAGATCGAGCAGGAAGCGCTCCCAGTGCAGCCAGCCGGCGGCACGCCCGAGTTCCTCCAGCAGTGCCTGCGGTGGCGTGCCCGGGCGAATCTTCTGCGGGGCTTCGCCTCCCGCGGGCGATAGGGCCATCGCATCGGCATCGAAGCGCTGCCAGAGCCCGCCCGCGAGCACCAGGGCTTCGTCGCCGAGTACTGCGAGCCCGCCGACCGGGACGGGCAGACCGGTGGCAGCGCCAAGGGCGTCTATCCGCTCGCCATCGGGAGTCAGCAGCAGCAACTCACGCTCGCAGGCGACCAATATCATCTGCTGCACGGAAGCCACACCGGTGATCACGCCCTCGCAGCCGCCGAGCTCGCGCGTACCGAGGAAAATCCTTCCCTCACCGCCCTGCAGCAGCCAGGTGTCACCCACCTCGAAACCTTTCCATGCGCCGGTGGCCGACGGGCCGTACAGCGCATAAGGCCAATCCCAGCCCACGGCACGCTCGTCGAGGCGCAGATCCTCCGAATGGTTCAGTGCCAGGCCTGTCACCGCGAGCATCAACAGCAGCACACAGGCAACGACGCCGGCACGACGGTGCCAGCGCCAGAGCCATGCGGCGCGGCGGGCAGGTGCACGGACCGAGGAATCAGCGCGTGGCGGCACGGGTATCGGCCTGGCGCGCCAGCCACAGCGCGAGCCGGGCAGCACGATCGGTGGCGTTCGCGGAGAGCGTGGCACCGGTGATCCCATCGATGGGTCGATCCAGCCTTCCGCTCTCGTCAAGGCCCACACCCGCGAACTGACGGGTGAAGAATTCGTGACGTATCTCCCAGCCACGGCTCTCGCGGAATGCCATGACGCGCAGGTCGGTAATGTGGCCCGCATCCACCACGATGCCGAGCGTGATCGGTTGCTCCTTGCCAATTTCCTCGAGGATCCACGCGGTGCGCGCGCCTGCCTGCCAGTAACGTACGCGCAGGGTCGAGGGCGTCAAACCCACCTCGGACTGGGCGCGCTCGCGCAGCGCATCGCTCAGCCAGAGGGTGTGCGGTACCGGCGTCAAGCCCGGAAAGGCCAGCGCCAGCAACTCCTCGCGACCGAGATACTCTTCGGCGGACGCGCCATCGGGGAGCGCGAGCACGCCCGCGAGCGCAAGTGCTCGAAGCACCGCGCGGGAGCGCATCAGAAACTCAAGCCCACGCCGAGGTTCAGGCCATCGAGTTGGTCCTTGCCGGCGGGCGCGTCCTGACGCTGGTAATCGAGCTTGAGCACCACCCTCTCCTCCAGCCAGTAATTCAGTCCCACATCCCACTGCGAATAGGCCGTGTCGAGGCTGCCGCCAGCCTGGTTGTCCCAGTCACTGTAGCGGGCGAAGACGCCCCAGCGCTCGTCGAAGCGCCATGAGGGCTCCACGTACCAACCCTCCTGGCGATCCGCACCGGCGGCGAACGCGTCGATAGCCTCGTCGATGTCCCAGCCGGCGTAGAGCGCTCGCAGCCCGAAGGGCCCACGGCGCCAGGCGATGTGCGTCTCGAAGAGCAAGGCGTCGATCTTCTCGGGCAGCGCGCCCTGGTACATGTCGGCCTGGTATTGCAGGGTGGCGGCGATCTCGAGTCCGGGCACGCCGGTGTAGCGCAGCCGCCCTGTGTACGCCGGCGAGGATGCATCGGCCTCGGACACCTTCTGGCGGCCGTCGCGCACTTTCCACTGCCCCTCGGCGGGGTCCAGGCCCAGGCCCGAGGTGAGTGCAGCGTCATAGGACACGCCCGGCGCGATCTCGCCGGCGGCGCTCACCCCGCCCTCCCACCAGGTGGAGGGAACGATGTTCCGCTCGACGTTATTTCGCTCGACGCCGTAGAAGGTGTCGGGCTCGTGGGTTTCGTTCAGCAGGCCCACGGGTACGAGGAAGAGCCCTGCCTTGACGCGCTGGCCACCACCGATGTCGTGCTCTACGTATGCCTGTTCGAGCTCGTACTCGCCCTCGTTGCCTTCACCGGCGATGGAGTGCTCGAGTTCGAGTTCCGACACGAAGCGCGTGCGCGCCGAGAAACGATGATCGAGGAACAGCACCATGCGGTGAAAATCGATCTCGTCCAGGTCGTCACCGTCCGGGCGATCGTTGCGCAACTTGTTGATGTGCATCTCGCCATAACCGCCCACACGGGTGCTCTCCACCCAACGCGCCTCGGGGGCCAGCGTCACGCCCGCTGATTCCACCCGGTCCGCGGTGGCCTCGACCATCACCACGGTGTCCTCGATGCGGTTGTCGGCCTGCGCCAGTCGGGCCTTGAGCTTCTCGATCTCGGCTTGTTGCTGCTGGATCAGAGCCCACATCTGCTCAGGGCTGGGGACCGCTCCCTGCGCACTCAGGGTGAATGCAGTCATCAGCAACGCGGCGGCAAAAGGTCTCAGGCTCATCGGCGTCTCCTCGCGAAGGGCACCCACCGGCGGGCGTCCACGAGGAGAAATCTACCAGATGCAAACCGTAATGCGAAGCGTTCCTATTAAGATTTGCGGCTGTCAGCCTCAGGCTTTGCCTTTCTGAGCGGCCAACAACAGCTCCCCCAAGGTGCCGAGGCGGGGTGCTGCAGCCGCAGTCGGTGCGGGTCCGGACCCGTTCTTGCCTCCGGAAGCCTTCGCGGCCGGGCCATCGCGGCGACCGCGGCCAGAGTTCGGCACGGTGGGCGCCGAGGCCACGTCACGCAGGTCATCATCGAGGCGCATGGTGAGCGCGATGCGCTTGCGTGCGGCATCGACCTCGAGAACCTTCACCTTCACCACGTCGCCCGCTTTCACCACCTCCCGCGGATCCTTCACGAAGCGGTGGCTGAGCGCGGAGATATGCACCAGTCCGTCCTGGTGAACACCTATATCCACGAAAGCGCCGAAATTCGCGACATTGCTGACCACGCCCTCGAGGATCATCCCGGGCTCCAGATCCGACAGCGCCTCCACGCCCTCACGAAAACTCGCGCCCCGGAACTCC
>CAJADV010000014.1 GCA_903938575.1 uncultured Gammaproteobacteria bacterium | reverse complement strand
TCAGTTCGCCGCGCCCGGCACCGAACTCGCTGCCCATCGGCAACACCAGCACGCCGTAGGAGTAGGCCGTGATGCCATTGCTGAGTCCGAACACCAGCATCGAAACCGCCACTACACGCCAGCCGTGATACATATCGCCTCCCGTTTGCGTCTTATCTGTTTTTGGGTGCTGCCGCGGGAGCGGCTTACTGTGCTTCCATTGCCTCGTCCAGCCATCGCGCAGGATCCCCTGTCGCCAGCGCTGCAGCAAGCCAGGTGTCGACGGCGTGTGCGAGTGCTGCGTCGGGCGCCATCCACAGCGCCTTGTCGACGCGGTTCAGGGTGCCGGCGTAGCTGCGGCAGAGCCTCGGGTCCTGCGCTGACTTGAGTGCTGCCTCCACGTCATCGGTGAGCATCACGTCGGCACGGCCTTCAGCCACTTCGGCGAAGACACCGATGTTGTCCGGGTACACCCGCAGTGCCGCCGCTGGCAGCAGCGCGCGTGCCACGGATTCGTTGGTGCCGCCGCGGTTCACGATCAATCGTACCTGCGGGCGGTTCACGCGTGAGGGGTCGGAAAATCGCGCTGCATCGGCGCAGCGTGACAGCAGCGTCTTGCCGCCGCTGTGGTAGGGCGCCGAGAAGCGTCCCAGCGCCCCGCGCTCGGGCGTGATGCTGACTCCCCCCACAGCGATATCGAAGTCGTCGCGCTGCAGATCCGCGCTCAACGTGGGCCAGCTGCTGCGCAGGAACACCGGCCGCAACCCAAGTGCCGCGGCCAGTGCGCGTGCGAGTTCGATGTCGGCGCCAGCGAGTTCGCCCTCATGCTGCAGCGCGAAGGGTGCGTAATCCCCCGGCACGCCAAAGCGCAGCACACCGTTGGCGCGCGCACGCGCCAGACCGGATGCGCCTTGCAGGTGGATGGCGCTGATGCGCTCGAGCAGCTCGGTGCGCGATGCGGCTTCGGGGATCAGTGCGGCCAATTTCTCCTGCAGCGCGCTCGCAGGTTCGGGAAGTTTCGACTCGCGTTCCAATGGCGCGAAAAGATAGAGCGCCTCCAGCTGGGATTTGCCGATGCCGTCCAGCAACTGCCGTAGCGATGACAGCGCGGGAGCCTGCGCGCAGTGCGCGCAGCCTTCTGTGCGCCAGCGGGCGAAGGCGCGTTCCTGCGCCTCGCGTGCAAGGCGCATCTGCAAGTCGAAAAGCGCGGCTACGGCGTCGGGCTCCAGGCCCCGTGCGATGGCGTCCTGGCGGATCGAGGCGAGCAGCTCGCGCTCGCGCGTCGGGTCGGAGATGGCTTTGCCATCGCGCCACTTGGCTGCGGCCACGAGCGGCATCTGCTCAAGGCGTTCGGCCGTGAGGCTGAGCAGCATGTCGCGCACCGCCGCCGCATCCATGAGCCGCACGGGTTCGCGCGGCGCGGCAGCGGCCGCGGTTATGCCAACGAAGATCAACACGAAGAAAAGAGCGAGGGTTTTCATGCGCTAACCATAGCCGATCGCCTGTGCTTGGCACGAGCCGTTAACCGGCCAGGGCGCGCGTTCGTCGCGGGCATGGCCCGCTCGTACGCGGTGTTGGGTCGCGGGCATGGCCCGCTCGTACGCGGTGTTGGGTCGCGGGCATGGCCCGCTCGTACGTGGTGTTGGATCGCGGGCATGGCCTGCTCGTACGTGGTGTTGGGTCGCGGGTATTGCCGCTGTAGGAGCGCGCCATGCGCGCGATCTCTGTGACGGCGAGGCCTCGTCGTTCAGCCCGGCACCGGATGCAGTCCGCCTTGCACGATCTCCCCGCATTGCCGTGCTGCGCGACAGGCCTGCTCGTCGGGTGGCTGCAGTCCTTCCGAGGCCTCCTGCACCGCGAGCGCATGCTCCCGGTCCAGCAGCGGCGCGAGTGCCGCGAGCCGTGCCGACAGCGCCCGCCGCGTTGGTGCCGGGAGGTTCAGATGCCCCAGCTTGCGTCCCGCCCGCGGCTCCTTGCCGTACCAATGCAGCCGTGCCTGTGGCACGGCGAGCCAGCCCGGATCGAAATCGCAGCCCACCAGGTTGATCATCGCCGTCTGCCTTTCTGCGCGCGGTGAGGGCATGGGCAGGCCGCAGAGTGCACGCAGGTGCAGTTCGAATTGATCCAGCGTGGCGCCATCCTGGCTCCAATGGCCGCTGTTGTGGACGCGCGGCGCGAGTTCGTTCACCAGCAGCTCGCCCTCTTCCTCGAACAGTTCCACCGTCATCACGCCCACGTAGCGCAGTTCCTCCATGATCTGCTGGAGCATCTGCGCGGCCCGTTGCTGCGCGCTGCGCGCCGCGCGCGCTGGCGCTACGGTGTAGCGCAGCATGCCTTCGATGTGGCGGTTCTCGACGAGTGGATAGAACACGCAGCGGCCATCCGCCGCGCGCGCACCGACCAGCGACAGCTCCCGGCTGAAGCGCACGCTGCGTTCGGCGATGAGGCGTCCGTAGAGCGCTGCGGGCGCTGCCGCGGCACTTGTGGCGTCCACGCGCCATTGGCCGCGGCCGTCGTAGCCGCCCTGCGCGGCCTTCACCACCACGGGGCCGCCGCTCGCCCGTGCGAGCCGCTCTATGTCCGCCTGCGACTCCACCACGCACCAGTCGGCGGTAGGGATCTGCAGCCTGTCGAGCAAGGCTTTCTGGGTGCGACGATCGGCCAGCGTGGCGATCGCTCCGTGCGCCTTGAAACCCGGGTGCTCGGCGAGCCGGGCCATCAGCGCATTGGCGGGCAGATGCTCTCGTTCCGCAGTGAGGATGTCGTAGTCCGCTGCGCGCCAGTCTTCAGGCAGCTTCGCTGCCTGCCGCCCGGTGCCGTGAAAGAGCAGCCCCTCCTCGGGCGATAGGCGATCCATCCTCAGCCCGAGCCGGGAGGCCGCCTCCGCCAGCATCAGCCCCAGTTGGCCGTCGCCGATCACCAGCAGCCGCTTCATGACAGGTTCCCGGCGGGATTGGGGTTCTCGAGCACCTCGCGTGAGCGCTCGGCGCGCCACTGTTGCAGTCGCGCGAGCAAGGCGGCGTCGTTGCCCGCGAGGATCTGGGCCGCGAGCAAGCCGGCGTTGAATGCACCGGGCGCGCCGATCGCCAGCGTGCCCACGGCCACGCCACGTGGCATCTGCACGATCGACAGCAGGCTGTCCATGCCGTTCAGTGCCGCACTCTGCACGGGCACGCCTAGTACCGGCAGCGGCGTGAGCGCCGCGATCATGCCGGGCAGGTGGGCCGCGCCGCCAGCGCCGGCGATGATCACGCGAAAGCCGCGCTCCAGCGCCGACTCGGCGAAGGCCACCATTTTCTGCGGGGTGCGGTGCGCCGAGACCACCTCGGCGTGGTAGGCCACGCCCAAGGCATCCAGTACCAGCGCGGCCTCGCCCATGGTGGGCCAATCGCTGCGCGAACCCATGACAATCGCCACCGGTGGCGTTTTTTCCATGACCTGTTTCCTGTCAGCCGATGCGCGTCAGTAGCGCGTGATAAAGCGGAATGCCGAACACCACGTTCAGCGGGAAGGTGACGCCCAGCGCCGCGAACATGGTCTTGCCCGTGTCGGCTGCCGGGATCGCGGCCCGGATGGCGGCGGGTGCGGCGATGTACGAGGCGCTCGCCGTCAGCACGGCGAGCAGTAGCACGGAACCCTCCGGCAGCCCGAGCGCACGACCCGTCAAAAGCCCTGTCCACACCAGCACGAGCGGCGCCACTGCCGCAAAGGCCACCACGCGCCATTGGTCGGCGCGCCACTCCCGCAGGTAGACCGAGGTGCAAAGTCCCATCTCGAGCAGGAAGAGCGCGAGAAAGCCCTTGAACAGATCGAGGAACAGCGCGGAGATCGGTGCCAGCCCCGTGTGCCCGTACAGCGCGCCGATCAGCACCCCGCCTAGCAGCAGCACCACGCCGCGGCTGGTGAAGGCCTCGCGCAGCAGGTGGCCCACGGTGCCGCCGCTGCCGGTGACCCGGCGATAAATCAGCACGCCTGCCACGATGGCGGGCATTTCCAGCAACACGAGGTAGAGGGTGGTCTGGGGTGCGACCTGCAAGCCCGCCTGATCAACGTAGGCCACCGCCACTGCGAAAGTACCCGCGCTCACCGAGCCGTAGTGCGCCGCGAAGCTCGCGCTGTCTGCAGCATCCAGCTGCACCATCTTGCGCAACACGGGATACAGCGCGAGCGGGATCAGGAATCCAAGCGCGGTGATCGCCAGCAGCTCGGGCACCAGTGACACGCTGAGGTTGCCGTGCAGGGCGACGCCTCCCTTGAGGCCGATCGCGAGCATCAGCAATATCGAGAGCGTGTCGTAGGTGCCCTTCGGTATCTGCAGGTCAGAGCGCGCCAGCCCGGCGAGGATGCCGAGCGCGAACAGCGCGATGACGATATCAGGCATCGCTTACTCGTCGCCGCCGGTGATCCCGAGCAGATGCAGCAGGCTGGTGAACAGGTTGAAGATCGAGACGAACAGGCTGACCGTGGCCATCACGTAGTTGCGCTCGCCGCCGTGGATGATCGCGCTGGTTTCGAAGGCGATCATGGCGCTCATCAAGATTGCAAAGAGCGCCGACACCGCGAGCGAGAGGGCAGGGAT
>CAJADV010000013.1 GCA_903938575.1 uncultured Gammaproteobacteria bacterium | reverse complement strand
TTCGTCGGGCAAGCTCCTCTACTCGGCCCGCATCATTCCTTACCGTGGCTCCTGGCTCGACTTTGAATTCGATCCCAAGGACTTGGTGTTCGTCCGCATCGACCGCCGCCGGAAGCTTTCGGCAACAATCCTCCTGCGTGCCCTCGGGTACACGGCGCAGGAAATGCTGGCGATGTTCTATGACACCAATGTGTTTAATGCGGACAAGACTGGCAACTGGATCCTTGATCTGGTCGCCGACCGTCTGCGTGGAGAGATCGCAGCGTTCGACATTCTCGACGAGAAGGGCAATGTCATCGTCGAGCGTGGTCGCCGCGTAACGGCGCGTCATATCCGGCTGATGTCGAAGCTGACCCATCTCCCGGTACCCCCCGAGTACATGGTGGGCCGCTCGCTTGCGATCGACGTAGTTGATCCGGCAACCGGCGAGGTGATTGCCGAGTGCAACACCGAGATGACAGCCGATCTGGTGGGCAAGATCGCTGCTAAAGGCATCAAGCGCATCGAGACCATCTACACCAACGAACTCGACTGTGGCCCGTTCATCTCGCACACGCTGCGTACTGATCCCACCCGCACGCCCCTTGAGGCGCTGGTCGAGATCTACCGCATGATGCGCCCCGGTGAGCCGCCGACCCGCGAGTCCGCAGAGAACCTCTTCAACAATCTGTTCTTCTCCGCTGAGCGCTATGACCTCTCCGAGGTCGGTCGCATGAAGTTCAACCGTCGCCTCGGACGTGAGGAAGTGGTTGGCTCGGGTGTTCTGAGCCGGGAAGACATCGTAGATGTGCTCCGGTCTCTGATTGCAATCCGCAATGGCAAGGGAATCGTTGACGACATCGACCACCTTGGAAACCGTCGCGTACGCTCCGTTGGCGAGATGGCTGAGAACCAATTCCGCGTTGGTCTGGTGCGCGTCGAGCGTGCGGTGAAGGAGCGGTTGAGCATCGCCGAGTCCGAGGCTTTGATGCCCCAGGACTTGATCAATGCGAAGCCCGTCGCCGCGGCCATCAAGGAGTTTTTCGGTTCCAGCCAGCTCTCGCAGTTCATGGATCAGAACAACCCGCTGTCGGAAGTGACGCACAAGCGCCGTGTTTCGGCACTTGGACCGGGCGGTCTGACACGGGAACGCGCTGGTTTCGAAGTCCGTGACGTGCACCCGACGCACTACGGTCGGGTCTGCCCGATCGAGACGCCGGAAGGTCCGAACATCGGTTTGATCAACTCGCTCGCGACCTTCGCGCGCACCAACCGCTATGGCTTCCTCGAATCGCCGTACCGCAAGGTTGTGAATTGCAAGGTGACCGACGAGATAGAATATCTTTCCGCCATCAACGAGGCGGAGTACGTGATTGCGCAGGCCTCGGCGCGGCTCGACAAGAACGGCAAGCTGGTTGACGACCTGGTGGCTGTTCGTCACCAGAACGAGTTCACCGTCATGGCGCCCGAGCGCGTCGGCTACATGGACGTCTCGCCCAAGCAAGTTGTCTCGGTTGCCGCCTCGCTAATACCGTTCCTCGAGCACGACGATGCCAACCGCGCCCTCATGGGCTCGAACATGCAGCGTCAGGCGGTGCCCACGTTGCGCGCCGAGAAGCCTCTGGTCGGTACGGGTATCGAGCGCACGGTCGCTCGCCATTCGGGTGTGTGTGTGGTCGCGCGTCGCGGTGGTGAGATCGAGAGCGTCGATGCAGGTCGCATCGTAGTTCGCGTAAACGAGTCGGATATTGCGGCCGGCGAGGCCGGTGTGGATATCTACAATCTCACCAAGTACACGCGCTCCAACCAGAACACTTGCATCAACCAGCGCCCGGTCGTCCGTCAGGGCGACAAGGTCGAGCGTGATGATGTGCTGGCCGACGGCCCGTCCGTGGATCTGGGCGAACTGGCGCTTGGCCAGAACATGCGCATCGCGTTCATGCCCTGGAATGGCTACAACTTCGAGGACTCGATTCTCATCTCCGAGCGCGTAGTCCGCGAGGACAGATTCACCACCATCCACATCCAGGAACTGAGCTGCGTCGCGCGCGACACCAAGCTTGGGCCGGAGGAGATCACCGCCGACATCCCCAACGTGGGTGAGGGTGCGCTCGGCAAGCTCGACGAATCGGGCATCGTGTACATCGGCGCGGAAGTGAACGCCGGCGACATTCTGGTAGGCAAGGTCACGCCGAAGGGCGAGACCCAGCTGACCCCGGAAGAGAAGCTCCTGCGTGCGATCTTTGGGGAGAAGGCCTCGGACGTCAAAGACACGTCGCTTCGGGTGCCTTCGAGCACCAAGGGCACCGTGATCGACGTTCAGATCTTCACCCGCGAGGGCCTGCCGCGCGACCAGCGCGCGATGGAAATCGAGAAGGCGCAACTCGAGGAGTTCCGGAAGGACCTGAAAGACGAGTACCGCATCGTCGAGAACGCGACCTACGCGCGACTGCGAACCCAGCTCTCCGGTAACAAGGTGTTGAGCGGTCCGAGCGTCAAGAAGGACGCCGTCCTCAGCACGGCGGACCTTGACGCTCTTTCCCACGAACAGTGGTTCAAGTTGCGCATGTCCAGCGACGAGCTGAACACCATGATCGAGGACGCGGAAAACGACCTCGCTGCGCGCAAAGACGATATGGAGAAGCGCTTCGAGGAAAAGCGTCGCAAGCTCTCGAGTGGCGACGATCTTGCTCCAGGCGTCCTGAAGATCGTGAAGGTCTATCTGGCGGTCAAGCGTCGTGTTCAGCCAGGCGACAAGATGGCTGGCCGTCACGGGAACAAGGGGGTGATTTCCGTAATCATGCCCGAAGAAGATATGCCGCATGACGAATTTGGCGTGCCGGTGGATATCGTATTGAACCCATTGGGCGTCCCCTCGCGGATGAACGTCGGACAGGTACTCGAGGCCCACCTTGGTCTTGCGGCTAAATCCCTCGGTCAGAAAATCGACAATATGCTCAAGGAGCAGCGCAAGGTCGCAGAGATCCGCCGCTTCCTCGATGAGGTCTATAACACCACAGGTGGACAGCCAGTCGATCTCAAGTCACTTTCTGACACCGAGATCCTCGAACTGGCTGGCAACCTGCGGGGCGGCGTCCCGATGTCCACTCCGGTCTTCGATGGCGCAACGGAAGACGAGATCAAGGCGCTGCTCCGGCTCGGCGATCAGCCGGAAACCGGGCAGATGCACCTTTATGACGGCCGCACCGGCGAGACGTTCGAGCGTCCGGTCACCGTAGGCTACATGTACGTACTCAAGCTGAACCACTTGGTCGACGACAAGATGCATGCGCGTTCAACGGGCTCTTACAGTCTGGTGACGCAGCAGCCGCTTGGCGGTAAGGCCCAGTTCGGGGGCCAGCGCTTCGGCGAGATGGAGGTCTGGGCGCTCGAGGCCTACGGTGCCGCCTACACGCTGCAGGAAATGCTCACGGTCAAGTCTGACGATGTGAACGGTCGTACCCGGATGTACAAGAACATTGTTGATGGTGACCACCGGATGGAGCCGGGCATGCCGGAATCCTTCAACGTACTCGTGAAGGAAATCCGCTCTCTCGGGATCGACATCGAACTCGAGACTGAATGATTTACGCCGAAGCCGGAAAGCAATACGCGGAGGAACGGCCTTGAAAGATTTACTGAACCTGATGAAGTCACAGTCTGCGGGAGAGGAGTTCGATGCAATTCGCATCGGGCTCGCATCCCCGGAATTGATCCGCTCCTGGTCCTTCGGCGAGGTCAAAAAGCCCGAGACCATCAACTACCGCACCTTCAAGCCCGAGCGTGACGGGCTGTTCTGCGCGAAGATTTTCGGGCCAGTGAAGGACTACGAGTGCCTGTGCGGAAAGTACAAGCGACTGAAGCACCGCGGCGTGATCTGCGAGAAGTGCGGCGTAGAGGTTGCTCTCGCCAAGGTTCGCCGCGAGCGCATGGGACACATCGAGCTTGCGAGCCCGGTTGCCCACATCTGGTTCCTCAAGTCGCTGCCCTCGCGCATCGGCCTGCTGCTGGATATGACGCTGCGCGACATCGAGCGCGTGTTGTATTTTGAATCGTACATGGTCGTAGATCCGGGCATGACCAACCTTGAACGTGGCCAACTGCTTAACGACGAGCAGTACTATCAGGCGCTCGAGGAGCACGGTGACGAGTTCACCGCCAAGATGGGCGCCGAAGCGATCCAGAAATTCATCGCTGACATTGATCTCGAAAAAGAGATCCAGCATCTGCGAGAAGAGCTCCCGCAGACGACCTCCGAGACCAAAATCAAGAAGCTGTCCAAGCGGCTGAAGCTGCTCGAGGCGTTCCACCAATCCGGCAACAAGCCGCAGTGGATGGTGCTGAACGCACTGCCCGTGCTGCCGCCGGACCTGCGCCCGTTGGTGCCACTCGACGGTGGCCGCTTCGCGACCTCAGATTTGAACGATCTCTACCGTCGCGTCATCAACCGCAACAATCGTCTCAAGCGCCTGCTGGACTTGAGCGCGCCCGATATCATCGTGCGCAACGAGAAGCGGATGTTGCAGGAGGCGGTGGACGCGCTGCTCGATAACGGCCGCCGCGGCCGTGCGATCACGGGCACCAACAAGCGCCCGCTGAAGTCACTGGCTGACATGATCAAAGGCAAGCAGGGTCGCTTCCGCCAGAACCTTCTGGGCAAGCGGGTCGACTATTCTGGCCGTTCGGTGATCGTGGTCGGTCCTACGCTGAAACTCCATCAGTGCGGCCTTCCCAAAAAGATGGCGCTCGAGCTATTCAAGCCGTTCATCTTCGGCAAGCTCGAGACGCGTGGCCTCGCCACGACCATCAAGGCTGCCAAGAAAATGGTCGAGCGGGAGCCGCCAGAGGTCTGGGATATTCTCGCCGAGGTAATCCGCGAGCACCCCGTACTCCTGAACCGCGCGCCCACCCTGCACCGCCTCGGCATCCAGGCCTTCGAGCCTGTGCTGATCGAAGGTAAGGCAATCCAGCTTCACCCCCTCGTTTGCGCGGCCTACAACGCCGACTTCGACGGTGACCAGATGGCCGTGCACGTACCGCTCACGCTGGAAGCCCAGCTCGAGGCGCGTGCGCTGATGATGTCCAGCAACAACATACTCTCTCCTGCCAACGGAGAGCCGATCATCGTTCCCTCGCAGGACGTTGTGTTGGGTCTGTATTACATGACGCGCGAGAGGATTGGCGCCAAGGGCGAGGGCATGATCTTCGTTGACGCCAACGAAGTCTCGCGTGCCTATGGCGCGGGACAAGTGGGGCTGCAGGCCCGCGTGAAGGTCCGTATCCGCGAAAAACTCTTCGAAGCTGACGGCCAGCTGAAGGAGTACATCCGCCGAGTGGACACCACGGTAGGCCGAGTGATCCTGTTCGAAATCGTTCCCGGCGGGCTCGGCTTCGACCTTGTCAACCGTGCCATGAACAAGAAAGCGATATCTCGCTTGATCAACATCTGCTACCGCACCGTCGGTCTCAAAGAGACGGTGATCTTTGCCGATCAGCTGATGTACACCGGCTTCGAATATTCCACGCGCTCGGGCGCCTCCATCGGCGTGAATGACTTCGTCATCCCCGACAAAAAGGCTGCGATCATCGGTGACGCCGACAACGAAGTTAAGGAAATCGAAGCCCAGTACTCCTCGGGTCTGGTAACCCAGGGTGAGAAGTACAACAAGGTGATCGACATCTGGTCGCGTGCCAACGATCTCGTCGCCAAGGCGATGATGGAAGGCATCTCGAAGGAAGAGGTCGAGTACACGGGCCGTGATGGCAAAAAGAAGAAAGAGCAGCAGGACTCTTTCAACTCTGTCTTCATGTACGCAGATTCCGGCGCGCGGGGTTCGCCCGCTCAGATCCGCCAGCTCGCGGGTATGCGCGGCTTGATGGCGAAGCCAGACGGCTCGATCATCGAGACGCCCATCACAGCGAACTTCCGCGAGGGACTGAACGTACTTCAGTACTTCATCTCCACGCACGGCGCACGTAAAGGCCTCGCTGACACTGCTTTGAAGACGGCCAACTCCGGTTACCTCACTCGCCGCCTGGTGGATGTGGCGCAGGATCTTGTGATCACCGAGGTCGATTGCGGCACCACAGAAGGTCTCCTCATGACGCCAGTCATCGAGGGGGGGGACGTGATAGAGGCGCTTGGCGATCGCGTTCTTGGTCGCACTGTTGCCCGAGATGTACTGAAGCCGGGCTCAGATGACGTCGCCGTGCCGGCGGGCACCATGTTGGACGAGAGCTGGATCGAGCGGCTCGAGAATCTCGGCGTCGACGAGCTCACGGTCCGCTCCCCGATCACCTGCGAGATCCGCTACGGGATCTGCAGCATGTGCTACGGGCGTGATCTGGCCCGTGGTCACCGCGTCAACATCGGCGAAGCAATCGGTGTGATCGCGGCCCAGTCGATCGGTGAGCCAGGTACCCAGCTCACGATGCGGACTTTCCACATCGGTGGCGCCGCTTCGCGCGCCACGGCTCAGGACAACATCCAGGTAAAGACCGAGGGTACGGTCCGGCTGCACAACCTGCGCAGTGTCGAGCAGAAGTCCGGCAAGCTGGTTGCAGTCTCGCGCTCGGGTGAACTCTCTGTGCTTGACCTGAACGGCCGTGAGCGCGAGCGCTATCGTCTGCCCTACGGCGCGGTGATTTCGCTGCGCGACGGGGATTCGGTCAAGGCACGTCAGGTAGTGGCCAACTGGGATCCCCACACCCACCCGATCATCACCGAGGTGGCTGGCAAGATCCGATTCGATCACGTCGAAGAAAACATCAGCGTCAATCGTCAGTTAGACGAGCTCACGGGCCTGTCCAGCGTCTCGGTCATGGACCCCTCGGAGCGTCCGGCGGCAGGTAAGGACTTGCGCCCTGCGGTGACCTTGGTTGATCTCAAAGGGAAGGAAATTTGCCTCCCGGGCACCAATATTCCGGCGCATTACTTCCTGCCATCCGGTGCATTGGTCAGCCTTGAGGACGGATCGAAGCTCGACGTAGGCGATGTCATCGCTCGTATCCCGCAGGAAGCGGGTGGCACCAAAGACATCACCGGCGGTCTCCCGCGCGTTGCTGACCTCTTCGAGGCCCGCAAGCCGAAGGAGCCGGCAATCCTGGCTGAAGTCTCCGGCACCATCGGATTTGGCAAGGAAACCAAAGGCAAGCGTCGTCTGAAGATCACTCCGATCGACGGCCAGCTTCTTTCCGACGGCAGCAGCGAGTACGAAACACTCATTCCGAAGTGGCGCAGCCTGTCGGTGTTCGAGGGCGAGATGGTCGCCATGGGAGAGGTGGTGTCTGAGGGGCCACCGGCGCCGCATGACATCCTGCGCCTGAAAGGCGTCGAGGAACTCGCGAAGTACATCGTGACCGAGATCCAGGATGTCTATCGTCTCCAGGGCGTGCGGATCAACGACAAGCACATCGAGGTGATCGTTCGCCAGATGCTGCGCAAGGTCGAAATCACTGCGCCGGGCGAGACCTCGTTTATCAAGGGTGAGCAAGTCGAGTTCACCCGCCTGCTCGAAGAGAACGAGCGGGTCGAGGCGCTGGATCTTATGCAGGCAAGTTATGACCGTGTGCTTCTCGGGATCACCAAAGCGTCGCTGGCTACGGAGTCGTTCATCTCGGCAGCCTCTTTCCAGGAGACTACCCGCGTCCTCACCGAGGCGGCTGTTACTGGCAAGCGCGATTTCTTGCGCGGCCTGAAGGAGAACGTCGTCGTGGGTCGACTGATCCCGGCAGGCACCGGCTTTGCCTATCACAGCGAGCGCCGCCGCCGGCGCGCCAAGGAAACGGGCGAGGTCACGGTGAGTGCGAGCGATATCGAAGCGGCGCTGTCGGAGGCCCTGAGCACTCAGGATCGCTGACGGTAATTGTGGCGGGTGGGGCCACTAAGGCCCCGACCCGTATTGACGGTGCGCGGGGGGACTACCTAGAATCCCGCCTCCCCGAAATTGGGCTTGGCTGTGCAGCCAAGCTTGGGGGCAGTGGCCAAGGGTCACCGCTTTTTTGTTGTGTGGCGAGCGTCAGGTGGCGCGCGCCGGAACCGGAGTAGCAAATGTCCACGATCAACCAGCTGGTCCGCAAGCCGCGGCAGCGCAAGGTCGAGAAGAGCACCGTGCCCGCACTGAAGGGCTGCCCGCAGCGTCGTGGGGTTTGCACCCGCGTCTACACCACGACCCCGAAGAAGCCTAACTCGGCTCTCCGGAAAGTCTGCCGTGTGCGCTTGACCAGCGGTTACGAGGTGACCTCGTACATCGGTGGTGAAGGCCATAACCTGCAGGAGCACAGCGTCGTGCTGATCCGCGGAGGTCGTGTAAAAGATCTTCCCGGTGTGCGTTACCACACGGTTCGCGGCACCCTCGACACCTCTGGCGTCACCAAGCGTCGCCAGCGTCGTTCGAAGTACGGAGCGAAAAAACCGAAGTCCTGATGCTTTGTCGCCCCACCGGGGCGGCGAGCCAAAACCAGTAAGGCCGGGCCCCAGGCGATCGCCGCAGGGGTTCCCGGGTAACCTGAAACACCAGAGGTCTCGAAGATGCCCAGAAGACGCGTCGCCGCTAAGCGCGAAATCCTGCCTGATCCCAAGTTCGGCAATGTCACCCTCGCCAAGTTCATGAACCACGTGATGGTAGCCGGCAAGAAATCCCTTGCCGAGCGTATCGTCTATGGGGCTCTGGAGATGGTGCGCGAGCGCACCAAGCGCGACCCTGTGGGTGTGTTTGAGGAGGCGCTGGCCAACGTGGCGCCAATGGTCGAGGTGAAGTCCCGTCGTGTCGGCGGCGCCACCTACCAAGTGCCTGTCGAGGTACGCAGTTCGCGCCAGCAGGCGCTGGCCATGCGCTGGTTGGTGGACTACGCCCGTGCTCGCGGCGAAAAATCCATGGCCCAGCGGCTTGCCGGCGAGCTTGCCGACGCCAGCCAAGGGCGTGGTGCAGCGGTGAAGAAACGTGAAGACACGCACCGCATGGCCGAAGCCAACAAGGCGTTCTCCCACTACCGGTTCTGATCCCTTGTCGAGGCACGACCCCGAGAACCGCCCGTGGCTCGCAGGATCCCCATCGAGCGATACCGAAATATCGGTATCGTGGCGCACATCGACGCCGGGAAGACCACGACCACGGAGCGCATTCTGTTCTACACCGGCGTGTCGCGCCGGATGGGCGAAGTGCACGATGGTGCGGCCAGCATGGACTGGATGGAGCAGGAACAGGAGCGCGGGATCTCCATAACCGCAGCAGCCACCACCTGCTTCTGGTCCGGCATGGACCGTCAGTTTCCCGAGCATCGGATCAATTTAGTCGACACCCCGGGTCACGTCGATTTCACTGTCGAGGTAGAGCGCTCGCTCCGCGTACTCGATGGCGTGATCGTTGTTGTCTGTGGCTGTTCGGGCGTGCAATCGCAGACCGAGACCGTCTGGCGCCAGGCAAGCCGGCATCATGTGCCGCGCGTAGTTTTTGTGAACAAGATGGATCGCCCCGGCGCTGACATCCTGCGCGTTGCCGCGCAGATCAGGGAGCGTCTTGGCGCCAACCCCGTCGTTCTTCAGCTGCCGATTGGCGCCGAGTCCGAGTTCAGCGGTGTCATCGATCTCCTGCGCATGAGAGCGGTCTCGTGGGCCGACGCCGACCAGGGACTTGGATGCCGATACGACACCGTACCCGCAGACATGCTGCCCGCTTGCCTCGCGCTGCGTGAACGCCTCGTCGAGGCGGCCGCGGATGCCTCGGAAACCCTCACGCTCAAATATCTCGAGGGCATCGAACTGACGCATGCCGAAATTTCGCAGGGCCTTCGCGAGCGCACGCTGCGCGGTGAGATCGTGCCCTTGATTTGCGGGTCTGCCTTCCGCAACAAGGGTGTGCAGGCTCTTCTGGATGCTGTGATCGACTACCTGCCCTCACCCGTTGAGCTCGAGTCTGTCTATGCCACTCTTCCCGACGGGACGCGTCTTCTTTGCAATCCTGACGACAGTGCCCCGTTCGCCGCACTGGTGTTCAAGATCGCCAATACCCCGCGGACCGAATCATTGAGTTTTTTCCGGGTCTATTCGGGCTGCCTGCGCAGCGGGTCCGCTGTCTTTCGCGCGCGCGGCGAGGGCGTGGCGCAAACGCTGCGGCTTGTCCAGGTTCATGCTAACGAGCGCGAGGAAATATCCGACGTCTACGTGGGCGATATCGCAGCAGCCGTTGGCCTCGAGAACGCACACACCGGAGACACTCTGTGGGCCGCGGCAAGCGACGCAGCGTTGGAGCAGATGGCGTTCCCGGAACCCGTGATTTCTCTTGCCGTGTTGCCCTGCACCGCGGACGACGAGTCCCGCCTCGATGAAGCGCTCGCCAAGCTTGCACACGAGGATCCGTCGCTCCGCGTGAGCGCTGACAACGATTCCGGCCAGACGATCCTGTCCGGGATGGGTGAGCTGCACCTCGAGATCGTTGTCGATCGGATGAAGCGCGAGTTCGGCGTCAATGCCCGTGTTGGCAAGCCCCATGTCGCATACCGGGAGGCAATACGCAGGAGTGTTGAGTCCGAAGGGCGTTTCGTGCGTGATGCCGGGGGTTATGGCCAGTACGCTCAGGTTTGGCTCCGTCTTGAGCCGCTGGGGGACGATGGTGAATACGAGTTCCACAGCGAGGTTGCTGCGAGCTCGGTCCCGCACGACTACCTGCCAGCCGTGGACCAAGGCGTTCGCGAACAGATGCAAAGTGGTGTTGTGGCGGGCTATCCGTTGCGCCCAATGAAGGTCACGCTCTTTGACGGCTCCTGGCACGAGACCGACTCCAGCGAAATGGCTTTCCGCATTGCCGGTGCTATGGCACTTCGCGAAGGTGTCCGCAAGGCTGATCCGGTGGTCATGGAGCCGGTGATGGCCGTGGAGGTCCTCACGCCAGCAGATTTCATGGGCGACGTCATCGGCGATCTGAGCCGGCGGCGGGGCCTGATTCAAGGGATGGATGACAGCGTTTCCGGCAAGCTGATCGCTGCGGAAGTGCCGTTATCCGAGATGTTCGGCTACGCAACCGACCTGCGCTCCGCGACGCAGGGCCGTGCGACGTATTCGATGGAGTTCAGGAAGTACTCCGAGATTCCGGGAAGCATCGCGGCAACAGTAATCGCCCGGAACCCAGTTTCCTGAGCGACTTCGTCACAACATGAGGGGAGTATCGAGTCATGGGCAAAGAGAAATTCGAGCGTAAGAAGCCGCACGTAAACGTGGGGACGATTGGTCACGTGGATCACGGCAAGACGACGCTGACGGCGGCGTTGACGAAGGTGTGCTCGGAGACCTGGGGAGGGGCTGCGACAGCCTT
>CAJADV010000012.1 GCA_903938575.1 uncultured Gammaproteobacteria bacterium | reverse complement strand
GCAGAATCGCGCCATCCGCGCGACCGTACGGTGTAGGAGCGCGCCATGCGCGCGAGAGTGCGGTGCAGAATCGCATCATGCGCGCGACCGTACGGGGGAGGAGCGCGCCATGCGCGCGATCGTGCGGTGCAGAATCGCATCATGCACGCGATCGCGCGGCGAGCCTTCAGGCCATACCGGCGAAGACCTGCTGCACGTCGTCATCGTCGTCCAGCGCGGTAAGAAAGTCCTCGACCTCTGCCCGGGCGGCATCGTCCAACGCCACCGGGTTGTTGGCGAGATACCCCAGCTTGGAGGTCAGTACGGTGAATCCGTGCTGCGGCAGCGCGTGGCCCACGGCATCGAGGTCGGTGGGGTCGGTGTAGAACATCGTGACGCCATCACCGTGATCCTCGAGATCCTGCGCACCGGCCTCGATGGCGGCCAGCTCGGGATCGGCATCGGGCGTGTCGGCCTTGCCCTCGATCATGCCGAGATGCTTGAAATCCCAGCTCACGGAGCCCGAGTTGGCGAGCTGCCCCTTGCGGAACAGCATGCGCACGCTCATCGCCGTGCGGTTCTTGTTGTCGGTAAGGCACTCGACGATCACCGGAACGTGATGCGGGCCGAAGCCCTCGTAGGTCACTTGCTCGTAGTGGATATCCCCGCCGAGCAGGCCGGCACCTTTCTTGATGGCACGCTCCAGGGTGTCTTTGGGCATGGAGGCGCGTTTGGCCTGGTCGATGGCCTTGCGCAGGCGGGCGTTCATGTCGGGATCAGCGCCCGCACGGGCGGCAACCATGATCTCCTTGGCAAGCTTGGTGAAGAGCTTCCCCTTCGCAGCTGCGGCATCGGCCTTCGGCTTGGCCTTCCATTGAGCGCCCATAGTCCTCGTCCCCGACAAAGTGGCGGGCGAGTATAACGCTGCGATAGCTGCCGCCTCCAGAACACGGGCTGCTCACGGTGCAGCTTTACCTGCCCAAACCAGCGGCGGCAGTTATACTTTGGGCCAGTCTGACCCGACGGTTAGCCAGATGCTGCTTTTACGTGCCCTCGAACTGCAACTCGACGCGGTGGCCTTCGTGCTGCTCGCGGTTGCGTTCGCGTGGTACATGCACAGCCACAACGCCGAGGACCTGAAAAAGGTCAGATATCCCGGCAGCTATTTTCCGGGGCTCGGGGCCGTCATTCTGGGTGGCGTGCTAGCGGCCCATTACGCCGGCGATAACGAGAGGGCGCATCTGCGTGACATGCTCCTGGGTCTGGCGCCCACCTTCGCCAACGAGATGGAAATCATGGATGTCCGCTCGCTGGGGCCGGAAACCCAGCCCGATGATCCGCGCTATCTCCGGATCATCGACGCCCAAAAGCGCTGGCTTGCGGTCAACCCCGGCGTGGGCGACATCTACACCGCACTGCTCACCAATGACGACCGGGTGCTGCTGATCGTCGACTCCGAGACCGACTACAACCGCGACGGCGATTTCGACGACGCCAACGAACAGCGCACGGTGATCGGGACCGAACTGGAAGACAGCTTCGGCGAGTTCCACGACGCCATGACCGGCAAGCTGCTCTTCGGGGACCACCCGCACCAGGACAGATGGGGCTTCTGGATCAGCGCCTTCCTCAGCCTCGGAAACAATGTCGATGGCCTGCCGATCATGATCGGTGTCGATTACGGGGCCGAATCCTGGCTGCGCCAGATCCTGATGCAGCGATTGCTGGTGTTCTCGCTGTTCGCCCTGCTCGCGGGCGTTGCCATTGGCGTCGGCCGCAGCGCGCGGCAAGCCCGGGCAGATGTCTCACGCGAGCGCAGCATGAAGGAGTTGCTGCAGACCGCCCGCGAAACGGCCGAGACTGCCAGCACGGCCAAGGGCTCTTTCCTCGCCAGCATGAGCCACGAGATCCGTACCCCGATGAATGGCGTGCTGGGAATGCTGGAACTGGTGCGTGGCACCCCGCTCACCGATGATCAGCGCGAACTGGTGGATACCGCCTTCGATTCCGGCCAGGCGCTGCTGCAGATACTTAACGACATCCTCGACTTCTCCAAGGCCGAGGCCGGGATGCTCCACGTCGAGAACATACCCTGCGACCTGCGCCGACTGGTGAGCGACATCACCGGCCTGCACACGGCGATAGCCCGCTCCCGGGGTCTGGGCACATCGATTCATGTGGCACCCGATGTGCCGCCCTTGGTGCGCTGTGATCCCTTCCGCCTGCGGCAGGTGCTGAACAACCTGATCGGCAACGCCTTGAAGTTCACCACCGAAGGGGGCATCAGCCTCATGGTAGAGCTGAACCCGGCGGTGGAAAACGCACCCGAGGTATTGCTGCGATTCTCGGTGCGCGACAGCGGGGTGGGGATACCCCGCGAGCAGCAAGACCTGATCTTCGAGCCCTTCACACAGGCCGACCAGGGCACCTCCAGGCGCTTCGGCGGCACCGGGCTCGGGCTTGCCATCTGCAAACGTCTGGTCACCATGATGGGCGGCCAGATAGGCGTCGAGAGCGCCGAGGGCATCGGCAGCATTTTCTGGTTCACACTGCCGCTCGAAGTCCCTTCGCAGGGAGAAATGACACGTCCGGAGGGTATCGCGGAAACCCCGGTTCCCGAGTTCAATCGGGTATCACCCACTCCCGTCAAATTGCCCAGCCGCCGGAGCACCGACTACACCGCCGACGTGCTCGTCGTCGAGGACAACGAGGTGAACCAGCTGGTCACCAGCGGCATGTTGCGTCGTCTGGGCTACACCAGCGAAATCGCCGCTGACGGCAGGATAGCCCTCGAAAAGCTGCAGAGCCGACGCTACGGCATGGTGCTGATGGACATGCAGATGCCCGGCATGGATGGCGTCGCCGCCACCCGCGCATGGCGCGAGCTCGAGCCGCCCGGATCACGGATACCCATCGTCGCCATGACGGCAAACGTGCAGTCGAGCGACCGCGAGGCCTGTCTCCAAGCCGGCATGGACGACTTCCTCGGCAAGCCGGTACACATGGAGGAACTGCGTAACAAGCTCGAGGCCAATCTGCCAACCGCCCGGGTGACCCGATGACGTCGATCGAGGCCCAGGGAGCAGGACGTCTGGATATCTTCCGCTGGCTGTGGCGTGCCTATGCCCGCGCGGCCCTCGTGCCGCTGTTGCTGGTAGAAGTGGCCCTGGTGGGTGCCTATCTGCTCACACACAGCTACATGGCACAGAGCAACGTGGCCCTGCTGCGCGATCAGGCGCGGGACCGGTTGACTGAACTCGTGGGTGACCAATCCGCCGTGATCGGCGAGAAACTCGAGAGCGTGATGTCGCACGCCCAGATCCTGCGCCGGGGCACAGAATGGGCATTCAGCCACCCCCAGGAGCCGGATCCGGCCGATGCAGCGCTCTACGCCATGTCATCGGAAGGCGTCTACCACTCGGTCGCTGACACCGGGGGGGCAGCGCTCTTCTACAGTGCGACCACTGCAATTGGCGAGGCCGAGCGCCGCAAGGCCTGGCAAAGCAAGGCGCTGGACCCGCTGATGCAGCAGATCAAAAGCGCCTCGCCGCTGGTGATGCAGATCTATCTCAATACACACGACTCGATGAACCGCATCTACCCGTACTTCGACGTGCTGAAGCAGTACCCGGCAAAACTCTCGATACCCGAGTTCAATTTTTATTACGAAGCCGATGCGACACACAACCCCGCGCGCAAGGTGGTCTGGACCGAGGTGTACCTGGACCCGGCGGGCCAAGGCTGGATGGCATCGTGCATAGCGCCCGTCTACAACGGCGACAAACTCGAAGGCGTGGTGGGGCTCGACATCACGGTCGAATCCTTCGTGAAGCAAGTACTGAACCTGCAGATACCCTGGGGCGGGTATGCGCTTCTGCTGAACCGTGACGGCGGCATCATGGCGATGCCGCGCGTGGCGGAGACCGAACTCGGGATCGACGAACTCACGAACCACCAGTACTCGGAGGCCATTCACAGCGAAAAACTGAAACCCGATGTCTTCAACATCCACCGCCATCCTGCCCTCAAGGACCTGGCAAGCAAGATCGATGCGCAGGGGGCAGGAGGGGCCCTGGAACTCGCGCTGAAAGGCTCGCACCTTGCCGCCTGGAGCGAGGTCCCCCAAACGGGCTGGACGCTGCTCGCGATCGTGCCGGAGCAGAACATCTACGCCGAGAGTGATGCGCTCGCCAACCGCTTCCGCAACATCGGCTTCCTGATGATCACCGGCATGAGCGTGTTCTATGCGGTCTTCTTCGTCGCGCTCTACAGACGCGCGGGTGCCATGGCGCGGGAGCTGGCGGAACCGATCTCGCTGATCACGCAGATGGCCGACGACATCGCGCAGGGCAAGTACGCGCAAGAGCAACCCCGGATGCGTGTGCAGGAGCTGCAACTCGCCGCCGACAAGATGGTGAGCATGGGACACGTGCTCGGCCAGACCACCGAATCACTGCGCGAGGCCCGCGATGTCGCCGAGAAGGCAAGCAGTTCGCGGACCTCGTTCATATCGCAGATGACCCATGAACTGCGCACGCCGATGAATGCGATCATCGGTTTTGCGCAACTGCTGGAACTCGACCGCGATCAGCTCGAACCCGAGCACCGGGAGTTCGTCGAGCACATCCACTCCAGCGCGAGGCGGCTGCTCGGATTGCTGAACCGCGTGATCGAAGTGGCGCGCACAGGCACGGTGCCAAGCGCATCCGGCGATCTGCTTCAAGAGGCCGCTTCCGGGGCGGCCATGCCCGCGAAGAAGACGCCAGCGGAGGGCACGCCCGCAACCGGCACGCCATCGACCACGCGCACTGCGCCGCAGCCGTCAGAGCCCGGGCTGGAACCCGGCACACCGGAGTACCGGGCACAGCTCGGCAAGCTGCTCGGCGAGGTCAAGCAGCTGCTCGATTCAAACAGTTTTTCCTCGGTAAGCCGTTTCCGCGCGCTGCAGCGTCTGCTGGTAAACCATCCCGAGGCCCCGGCGATCGCGGATATCGGCAAACTGATCGAGGAAATGCGTTTCCGCGATGCCCTGGAACAGCTGCAGACACTGCCGCTGGACTCCACAAACGGCGGTGAGGACTGAAGAATGCAAAGTAGCAGGACACGAATACTGCTGATCGACGACACGCCGGTTAACCTGATCCTGCTCGGCAATGCGCTGGAAGAGGACTACGACCTGCGGATCGCCACCTCCGGCGAGGAAGGCCTCCGGATCGCTGCCGCAGTAAAGCCCGACCTGATCCTGCTCGACATCATGATGCCCGGCATCGACGGACTCGAGACCTGCCGCATCCTCAAGGCTGACCCCGCACTGCGGCACATCCCGGTGATCTTCATCACCGCGCTGGCGGAGCCGGAGTTCGAGGCGACAGGCCTCACGCTGGGAGCCTCGGATTACCTCTCCAAACCCATCAACGTCGAACTTGCCCGGCAACGCATCCACAACCTCCTGGACCGCGAGCGCCTGCGCAAGGAAGTCGAGGCGCAGCGCGACCAGTTAGAGGTGCTGGTGGCGCAGCGCACCGAGCAGCTCACTGCCTCCGAGGCCATGTACCGGAGTCTGGTGGAACAGTCGGTGGTGGGGGTCTATCAGCTGTCGGGGGAGACCTTCACCTATGTAAATCCAGGGCTCGTCCGCATCATGGGTTATGCCTCGGCGGCCGAGATGATCGCCCACGCAAACCCTCTTAATGTGGTGGAAGAAACCGACCGCGAGCGCCTGCGGTATTGGGGCGGCACTGACAGTACACGGATGATCACGTTTGCCGCGCGCACGCGAGACGGCGCTCTGATCGAGCTCGAGTCCCACGAGACCCTGCGGGAAACTCCACAAGGCCCCGCCATCCTGGGGATCTGCATCGACGTGACCGAACGCAAACGCGCCGAGGAAACGCAGGCCGCCGCGCTGCGAGCCGCAGAACACCTGGCCGAACTGAAATCGCAGTTTGTGAACAACGTGAGCCACGAACTGAAGACGCCACTGAACGCCGTGCTTGGCTTCTCGGAGGTAGGTCTTGCCACCCAGGACATCGTACGCGCGCACCGCTTCTTCGGGCTGATCCGCGACGCCGGAAACCGGCTGCTGGAAATCTCGGGATCGATGCTCGACTTCGCGCAGGCCGAGGCAGGCAAGCTGGCGATCGAGGCGGCGCCCTTCGATGTCCGTGAAACCCTGGATACGGTCCGCATACGCTGGCAGCCGCTGATCGAGGCAAAGGGGTTGTCGTTCAGCTTCACGGGTGCACCGCCATCGCCCTGCCCGGGCGTGGGTGACGCGCGCCGGATCATCCAGCTGCTGGCCCTGCTGCTGGACAACGCAGTCAAGTTCACGATCACAGGGGCTATAAGCCTGCACTGCGAGACCGCCGCGCAGACGCTGGAACTGGTACTCACCGACACCGGTATCGGCATGGTGCCCGAGCAGGTGCAGCAGGCCTTCAACCCGTTTCACCAGGCCGATGGCAGCCGTACGCGGCAGTTCGGCGGCCTGGGGCTGGGGCTGGCCCTGGCGAAATACCTGGTCGACCGGATGCGCGGGGATATCAAACTTGAGAGCACTCTCGGCAGCGGCACCACCTTCAGGATACGCTTGCCGATCAGCGGCAACTGAAACTAAACAGGATCAAAGGGGCTCAGCGCATGAAAGGCATGGTCTTCACCGAATTCCTCGGCATGGTCGCCGATCGGTTCAGCGAGAACATGGTCGATGACATCATCGAGGATTCGGATTTACCCTCCGGGGGCGCGTACACCTCCGTCGGCCTGTACGACCACTCGGAGATCGTGAAGCTGGTGGAGTCGCTCTCCCACCGCACGGGCGCCCCGGCGCCCGACCTCGTCAAGGCCTTCGGCCACCATCTCTTCGGCCGGCTCCAGACGATGCATCCGGAATTCGTCTGTGGCATCGATGACGCGCTCGACTTTCTGGAGAGTGTCGACAAGGTGATCCATGTCGAGGTCATGAAACTCTACCCCGACGCCATGCTCCCGCGCTTTGAGACCTCGCGCGAGGGCAACCGCCTGCAGATGATCTACCGCTCGCCCCGGGGCATGGAGGATCTCGCCCAGGGCCTGATCGAGGGTTGTATGGAGCACTTCTCGCAGGTAGTGCGGATGGAGCGTCACAAACGCCCCGACGGCAGCACCGAGTTCAATCTCGAGCGGCTGCAGTGATAGACCTGACCGACGACCAGATCTCGCGGCTCGAGCGTCGGCTCGCGCGGGAGCGGTCCGCACGTGAACAGGCCGAGCGCCTGCTCGAGCAAAAAAGCCGTGAGCTCTACCTGGCCAACCAGAACCTGCTGCTGGTGAAGGACGACCTCGAGCGTCAGGTGGAACTGCGTACCGCAGAGTTGCAGTCCCTGCTCGGCAGCACCACCAACATGGCCCGCGCCCGCGGCGATTTCCTGGCCACCATGAGCCACGAGATCCGCACGCCCCTTAACGGGCTGCTGGGGCTGTCGGAACTCCTCTCCCTCACCACGCTCGATGACGAACAGTCGCAGTACGTCAAGGCGCTGCGCATCAGCGCCACGTCATTGCGCCAACTCCTGGACAATGTGCTCGACATCTCCAAGCTCGAGGCCGACCGCCTGGAGCTGGAATCACGGGACATGGATCTCGCGGAGGAGTTCGAATACGCGGCCCTGACCTATCGTCCCTTGATAGAAGGGCGCGGGCTTCGCTTCCTGTTTGATCTCGACATAAAAGCCGCGCACATGGTCAAAGGCGACAGCCTGCGACTACGGCAGATTCTCTCGAACCTGTTGTCAAACGCCAATAAATTCACCTCCCGTGGCGAGATTGCGCTCGCTTGCAGGACATCGCTGGTCGAGGGACGGGTGGAGGCTCTCATCACGGTGAGGGACACCGGTATCGGCATCCCCACAGACAAGCTCGACACACTGTTCCAGAGCTTTGCGCAGGCGGAAGCCTCCACGTCCCGTCGCTATGGCGGCACGGGGCTTGGGCTCGCGATCTGCCGCAATCTCGTCGAAGCCATGCAGGGCTCTATCCGGGTGGATTCCAAACCCGGCGAGGGCACCACCTTCGAGCTGCGCCTGCACTTCACGCCGGCCTGAGATCACCAGCCTCGAGCTCTGCGCGCAAACGTGGCAGGTTAAGTGCGATCCAGCCGGGGTCGTGATCGCCCCAGTCGCTGATCCGGTAGAAGCCATGATTGTTCTTCGGCCCATCCTGCACGAATTGGCAGGCAATCCCGATATCACCCAGATCCGCGAGGGTGTCCTGCAGCGTGCGGCGCGGCATCCCGGTGGCATCTTCCAGCGACCGCAAGTCATGGCGATCAGACGCCACCAGATGAGCCAGCACGAGCTTGCGGCAGTAAGCGCGGCGTTGCTTGGTCATGGGCGTAGCCCGGTTGGCCTCGGCACGCGATTCTGCACCCCTCTGCCTCGATCGGCACCCAGCCCCTGCGTAGCCGATGCGGGAATTTCCCCGCTGCCCAACGGCGGGCCTTTTCCAGTACTATGCGGCGTTGAAAATAAAGCCGGATCCACACCCAGTGAGCGCCGACAACGTCGTCGAGATCGATCGCCTGTCCTTTGGCTACAACAGTGGCCGACAGGTGCTCGCCGACATCAACATGCGCATCCCCCGGGGCAAGGTCGTGGCCATCATGGGTCAGAGCGGCTGCGGCAAGACCACCTTGCTGCGCATGATGGGCGGGGCACTGCGCCCGAGTTCAGGCGATGTGCGTGTATTTGGCGAGAGCCTGGTTCACAAGAAGCAGGACGAGATCTACCGCCTGCGCCGGCGCATGAGCATGCTGTTCCAGTTCGGTGCGCTGTTCACCGACATGTCCACCTTCGAGAACGTCGCCTTCCCGATGCGCGAGCACACCCGACTCGATGAGTCGATGATCCGCGATCTGGTGCTGATGAAACTCCACGCCGTGGGCCTGCGAGGAGCCTCGCACCTCATGCCTTCGGAGCTCTCGGGCGGCATGGCGCGGCGCGTAGCGCTCGCACGGGCGATCGCACTCGACCCGGAACTGGTGATGTACGACGAACCCTTTGCCGGACTGGACCCGATCTCGCTCAGCGTGATCGGGCAGCTGATCAGGGCTCTGAACGACGCACTCGGCGCCACGTCGATCATCGTGACCCATGACGTGCAGGAGTCGCTGAAGATCGTCGACTACATCTACTTCGTCGCCGATGGCCGCATCATCGCCCAGGGCACCGCTGACGAAGTCCGCTCCTCGCAGGTGCCCTATGTGCACCAGTTCGTGTGGGGCGAGACCGACGGGCCGGTGCCTTTCCAGTACCCGGCACCCGACTACGCAAGTCATCTTGGCGCAGGTTCAAAGCCGTGAACCCCCTGGCCCAACTGCTCCGCTCCATCGGCGCCAGAACGATCGATGGCATCTGGCGACTTGGCTTTGCCACGCGCTTTCTTATCGCGACACTGAGCCACACACCCGCGGCCTTCCGCCGGCTTCATCTCACCATCCGCGAGGTCTACTTCTCCGGCGTACTCTCGCTCACCATCATCGTGGTCTCGGGTCTCTTCGTCGGGATGGTGCTCGGCTTGCAGGGCTACGACACGCTGGTGCGCTTCGGGGCGACCGAGGCCCTGGGTGTGCTGGTGGCGCTGTCGCTGGTGCGCGAACTCGGCCCCGTCGTGGCGGCACTGCTCTTTGCGAGCCGCGCCGGCAGCGCCATCACCGCCGAGATCGGCCTCATGAAGGCAACCGAGCAACTGGACGCCATGGACATGATGGCCATCGACCCGGTTGCCCGCGTGGTGGCGCCGCGGTTCTGGGGCGGCGTGCTCTCGATGCCCCTGCTTGCTGCCATGTTCTCGGCCACCGGCATCCTGGGCGGCTACCTGGTCGGCGTGGTGCTGATCGGCGTCGACTCCGGACAGTTCTGGTCGCAGATGCAGAACTCGGTGAATTTTCGCGATGACATCGTGAACGGCATCATCAAGAGCGCGGTGTTCGGCGTGGCCATCACCTGGATCGCAGTTTTCGAGGGATACGAGGCGCCGCCCACGGCCGAGGGCGTCTCACGGGCCACCACCCGCACGGTGGTCACCTCCGCGCTGGTGATACTGGCGCTTGATTTCATCCTCACGGCCTTCATGTTCCGGGGCATAGGGTAGGCAATGAAACGCACGACAATCGATTTGTGGGTGGGCATCTTCGTGGCGCTGGGCGCCGCGGCACTGGTGTTCCTGTCATTCCAGGTGGCCACGCAGAGCACCTTCTCGCGCAACTCGACCTACACGGTGAGCGCGCGCTTCGACGATCTGGGCGGACTCAAGGTACAGGCGCCGGTCAAAAGCGCTGGCGTTCTCGTGGGCCGCGTCACCGGGATCCGTTTTGCGAACGACGCCTTCGTGGCCGAGGCAACGCTCGCCATCGACAAGCGCTACAGCTTCCCTACGGATTCATCGGCCAAGATCCTCACCTCGGGGCTGCTGGGAGACCAGTACGTGGGGCTCTCCCCCGGCGCTGAGGAGGAGGTCCTCGCCGATGGCGGCACGGTGGAGTTCACCCAGGGCGCGATCGTGCTGGAGAAGCTGATCGGGCAGTTCCTCTACGGCAAGGCTGCCGGCGAGGGCGAGAGCAAGTAGCGAATAAAACAGACACGCAGACACTGAGCGGAGACGGCACGATGATACGTATGGCGGCTTGGATCCTGAGCGCGCTGCTGGCGCTACCGGCGTTCGCACAACCCGAGGGCCCGGGCAAACTGGTCGAGCGCGTGAGCCTCGACACGCTGAAAACCCTGCAGACCGCGGGCGGCCCCAAAGGCAAAAAAGCCGTCATGGCCCTGGTGGAGGAGAAAGTGCTGCCGCACTTCGACTTCGCCCGCATGACCGCGCTGGCCACCGGCCTGGGCTGGCGCAGCGCCACACCCGCGCAGCAGGGCCTGCTGATCGATCAGTTCCGCACGCTGCTGGTGCGCACCTACTCCACCGCACTCACCCGCTACACCAACCAGACACTGGCCTTCCAGCCCGAGCGCCTGTCTCCGGACGGTGCCAAGGCGGTGGTGCGCTCCTTGCTGAAACAGCCCGGCGCGCCCGACCTCACCATCGACTACAAGATGGCCACCACGCCCGGCGGCTGGAAGATCTACGACGTGGCGATCGAGGGTGTGAGCCTCGTCACCACTTACCGTGACAGCTTCGCCGAGGAAGCACGCACCCGCGGCATCGATGGCCTGGTCAAGATGCTCACGGACAAGAACACCCAACTCGCCACGCAGGACACCTGAGATGCGTCGCGACGGGAGCCGCGTGCTGCTCGAAGGCGCCGTGACCATGGACACGGTGCCAGGCCTCATGACGGCGGCGCTGGCCGCGGTGCGCGATGGCGCGGACACGCTGGACTTCGCAGCCGCCACGCTCATTGATTCCGCAGCCATCGCTTTCGCGCTGGAACTGCGCCGTGCCAGCAAAGGCACGCTGACGCTCAGCAACCTGCCGCCGACGGCACTGAACCTTGCGCGCCTGTATTCCGTGGCCGATCAGCTGGGCCTGCCCGCCTAGCCTGTAGGAGCGCGCCATGCGCGCGATCTCTGCTGTTGTGCCCACCCCACCTGCCCTGTAGGAGCGCGCCATGCGCGCGATCTCTGCCTGCATAACAGGCCCCGCCAATCATCCAGACCGTCGCCATCGCCGCCGCCATCGAAACCGCGCGGCATTTGATATGAATCACCATCCCGCGCGGCTGCCGCCACTACCGTGGGGCCCCTGAGTTGCGTGCAAGCGCAGCCGTCGGACCAACGACACCGGGGCAAGGAGATCCAGCAGGTCCAGGCACCAGAATTTTTGTGCCACCATCCTTCTCGGTATCCTCTTGCCCACCGCAGGCATTGCGCGCGCAGAAGAAGCCGAGGCGGCGCGCGCCACGTTCGCCGCAAGGGCGCTACGCGCGTCTTGGACTGAGGGGCGCGTCATTGTCGAGGCAGCGCATGCGGTGGGGCTGGCCCGCCCGCGTGCCCCGTGTCGAGCTGTCGACAGGCATCCCCGATCGTCTCACTCGGCGCCGCGGATCTCGACCTCGAGCCCGCTGATCCGTCGATACAGCCACGCATCACGCAGCGGCGGCCACCATTCATAGAGCAGGATTTCGAGGGGTCGCCACATGGCCACCCAGCCGATGATCAGAAAACCCTCGCGCAGTGTCTGCGTCGCCACGCCCTCGCCCTCGAAGGCAAACCGCGCGATGGCAACACAGGCCGCGAGGAACAGCAAACCGACCAGCAGGCTCGCCCGGCCGAGGCGCAACTCCTGGCGCACATCGAAGCGGGCGCTCTGCTCGCGATAGAGAAAATAATTGCGGATCGCCTCGCGGATTTCCTGATGTACCCGCGCATCGTGGCCGGCGCTCAGGTGGACCACGAGTTTCACATGGCGATGCCCGTGCAATTCACGCAGGGCATCGACCAGATACTCGGCGACGTCGTCGTCAAGATCGCGCTCATGAAAGGGCGATGGATCCAATGAATTGAACAGTTGCGCAGACTGGCTCAGCTTCAGTTCGATCAGATTCCAGTCGCCCTCGCGCCGGTAGATGCCGTGCAGGGCACCCTTCCTCATCGACCATCGGCCATCCCGGACATGACGGCCTCCCCTGATGTTCGGACATCACGCACACAACCCGGAATCGGATCATCACAGTGCCCCCTTGCGAATCTACCGAGGACTGCGCGCGCACGAACTGACACACATCAATCTCAAGCTTCGTGGAATCGATCAGCCTGTGCGGTGCAGAAGGCCCACAGGGCATCGATCTGGAGGCGAATCAGCTGATCGCCGAGCGGCTGCGTGAATACGCCACGCTGCTGCAGGCGGGCTCGCTGCTGGGGAGCGTGATCAACATCCGGGTGTTGCCGGCCTGAACGGGCTCGGGCGATTCCAGCGCGAGAAACACGCCCCGCTTCGGCTACACTCGCAGCGCCTTCACCAGGGGAAGCCCGATGGCCATGCACACCAGACCCTTCCTGCTGCTCGGGGCCGCATTGGCACTGGCAGCCTGCGGTTCGCGCGAGCCCACAGCGGCCAAGGGCAACGCGGATGCCGTGACAACGACCGTCGCCACGGCGCCCGCCCCGCCGCGCACCCTGCTCTTCGGCGACCTGCACATCCACACCAGCCTCTCGGCCGATGCCTTCAGCACCGGCGCCCGCGCCCTGCCAGATGACGCCTACCGCTATGCCAAGGGCGAGGAAATCATGCACGGCGCGGGTTACCCCATGCGCCTGAAGCGCGCGCTGGATTTCGCCGCCGTCACCGAGCACTCGGAGTATCTCGGCTCGATGCGCGAACTCCTGAACCCCGGCAGCGCGCTTTCGCAGTTGCCCGTCGCCAAGCTCTTCGCAAGCAACGACCCGGCGGATGCCTTCAAGGCCCTGATGGCGATCGCCGAGGATGCCGCCAAACACGGCGAACTCGAACGCATGCTCGACCTTCCCGAGGTGAGCAGCGCCGCCTGGAAACAGGTGATCGACGCCGCCGAGCGCCATAACGAGCCCGGGCGTTTCAGCACCCTGATCGGCTACGAATGGACCAGCACGCCCGAGGAGATCAATCTGCACCGCAACGTGATTTTCCGCAGCTCCGCAGTGCCCGCGCTGCCGTTCTCGCGACTCGACTCCGAGAAGCCCGAAGACCTCTGGGCCTTCCTCGATGCGCAGCGCGCCAAAGGCGTCGAGGGCATGGCCATCCCCCACAACTCCAACGCCAGCGACGGCCGCATGTGGGCACGCACCACCTCGGACGGCAAGCCGGTGGACGCCGCGTGGGCGCGCACCCGACTGCTGAACGAGCCGGTGGTCGAGATGGTGCAGATCAAGGGCCAGTCCGAAGCGCACCCCCTGCTCTCGGCGGAAGACGAGTTCGCGGACTTCGAGTTGTGGAATGCGCGCATGTCGGGCAAGGCCATGCCGCCGCCCTCGCAGCCCGCCGGCAGTTACGTGCGCGACGCGCTGAAAACCGGGCTCGCGCTCGGCGCATCGATCGGCGTGAACCCGTACCGCTTCGCGATGATCGGCTCCTCGGATTCGCACAACGCGAATTCACCCGTGGAAGAAGACAACTATCAAGGCAAGCTCGCGCGCCTCGATGGCACACCGCAGCAGCGCCTCGAACGGCTGGCACGCAACGCGCCGGCCGTGGCAGCGGGCGTGGGCACTGCCTACAGCGCCGCGGGCCTCGCGGCCGTGTGGGCCGAGGAAAACCGGCGCGAATCCATCTACGACGCGCTGCGTCGCCGCGAGACCTACGCCACCTCGGGCACGCGCATCGCGCTGCGTGTCTTCGCCGGCTGGGAGTTCTCGCCCTCGCTCACCGAGGAGCCGGATTTCGTGGCACTCGCCTATGCCGGCGGCGTGCCGATGGGCGGTGATCTTGCCGCGCCACCGGCGGGCTCACGCGCGCCACGCATCGCAATCTCCGCGAGCCGCGACCCGCAAGGCGCGAACCTCGATCGGGTGCAGGTGGTGAAAGGCTGGCTAGACGCCAACGGCGACACCCACGAATCCATCCACGACGTGGCGTGGTCAGGCGGGCGCCAGACAGACCCCACCAGCGGCAAGCTGCCAGCCGTCGGATCGACCGTGGATGTGCCCAATGCAAGCTACCGCAACGACATCGGTGCAGCCGAACTGCATGCGGTCTGGGAAGACCCGGGCTTCGATCCGGCGCAGCCGGCTTTCTGGTACGTGCGCGTGCTGGAAATTCCCACCCCGCGCTGGTCCACCTACGACGCCAAAACCCTCGGCGTTCCCGCACCCTCGCCCGCCACCATCCAGGAGCGCGCCTGGTCCTCGCCGATCTGGTACCAGCCGCCCGCCCCATGAACACCAGCCTGCGCTTTGACAACCGTTTCATCACCGAACTGCCAGGCGACCCGGAGGAAGGCTCGCGCATCCGTCAGGTGCGCGCGGCACTGTGGTCGCGGGTGATGCCCACGCCGGTGGCCGCGCCCAGCGTGCTCGCCTGGTCGCCCGAGTGCGCGGCGCTGCTGGGACTCAACGCCGCGGATGCCGAGGCCTCCTGGTTTGCCGATGTCTTCGGCGGCAACCGCCTGCTCCCGGGCATGCAGCCCTATGCCGCCAACTACGGCGGCCACCAGTTCGGCAACTGGGCCGGGCAACTCGGCGACGGCCGCGCGATCCTGCTCGGTGAAACGGTGAACGCGCAGGGCGAGCGCTGGGAGCTGCAACTGAAGGGCGCCGGCCCCACACCCTATTCGCGCAGCGCCGACGGTCGCGCCGTGCTGCGCTCCTCGCTGCGCGAGTTCCTCTGCAGCGAGGCGATGCATCACCTGGGGGTGCCCACCACCCGCGCGCTCTCGCTGGTGACCACCGGCGAAGGTGTACTGCGCGACATGTTCTACGACGGCCGCGCGCGGCAGGAACCCGGCGCCATCGTCTGCCGCGTGGCGCCCTCGTTTATCCGCTTCGGCAACTTCGAGCTGCCCGCCGCGCGCGGCGAGGTCGAGCTGCTGCAACGCCTGGTCGATTTCACCATCGCGCGGGACTTCCCCCAACTCGCAGCACTGCCGGAGAAAGCGCGGCGCATCGCGTGGTTCCGCGAAGTCTGTGAGCGCACCGCGGTGATGATCGCGCACTGGATGCGCGTGGGCTTCGTGCACGGCGTGATGAACACCGACAACCTCTCGATACTCGGACTCACCATCGACTACGGCCCCTACGGCTGGATCGACGATTTCGACCCCGACTGGACCCCGAACACCACCGATGCCGGCGGACGGCGCTACCGCTTCGGTCATCAGGCCCGAGTGGCGCACTGGAACCTCGCGCAATTGGCCAATGCCCTGTTGCCGCTCATGCAGGATGCCGCACCGCTCGAGGAAGCCCTGCAGCATTTCGTGCAGTGCTTCTTTGCTGCTGATAGGGCCAATACCACGGCCAAGCTGGGGCTGCGCGCCTGCGAGACCGCCGACGAATCTCTCATGCAGGCGCTGTACGGGCTGCTGCATGCGGCCGAGACAGACATGACGATTTTCTTCCGCGCACTCGCCGGGCTCGACATCGAGGCGCCTGCACTCGCGCCCTTCGAGGCAGCCTTCTACGACCCCGCAAAACGCACCACCTCAGAAGCACCGTTACTCGCGTGGCTGCAGCGCTATGCGGCACGCGTGCGCGAGGACGCACTGGATCCGGCAGAACGTCGCACGCGGATGCAGGCCGCAAACCCCTGCTATGTGCCGCGCAACTACCTCGCGCAGCAGGCCATCGACAGCGCCGAGGCCGGCGACACCAGCACGCTGCACACGCTGATGGAGGTGTTGCGCCACCCGTACACGGAGCAACCGGGCCGCGAGGCCTTCGCCGCGCGCCGCCCGGAGTGGGCACGTAACCGCGCGGGCTGCTCGATGCTCTCGTGCAGTTCCTGAGGCGCGGATGCCTCGGATCCCCTCGCTGCTGCTCAATCTGGCCCACGCGCTGGATCACCTGTTCCTGCTGATCTTCGCCACCGCGGTGGCGGCCATCGCGCGTGACTTCGGCCTCGCGCGCTGGGAAGACCTGATGCCCTGCGCCACGGGCGCATTCGTGATGTTCGGACTGGGCTCGGTGCCGGCCGGGCGTCTCGGGGATCTCTGGGGCCGGCGTCGCATGATGCTGGTGTTCTATTTCGGCATCGGCTTGAGTTCCTGCGCGGTGGCGCTCACGCGCACGCCACTGCAGATCACCCTCGCACTCGGTGTGCTGGGCGCCTTCTCGGCGATCTACCACCCCGTGGCGATACCGATGCTGCTGCGGGGCTCGCTGCGCCCCGGCGCGGTGATCGGCGTGAACGGTCTGGCCGGGAACCTCGGCATCGCGCTCGCGGCGCTGTCCACCGGACTGCTGGTGCAGCACGCCGGCTGGCGCGCGGCCTTCGTGGTGCCGGGGTTGGTGTCGATCGCGGCGGGCGTCGCCTTCGCGCTCACTGCGCCACCCGAACAGGCAGCCCCTGCCAGAGGCACGGGCGCCATCGGCGTGCACCTGCCCCCGGCGCTCGCGCGACGCACCTTCGGCGTGATGGTGGCAAGCGCCTCGATGGGCAGTCTGCTCTTCAACGTCACCACCAACGGCAACACCCAACTGCTGGCCGAGCGCTTCCGTGACATCGTCACCGATCCCGGCACCCTCGGCATGCTGCTCGCCCTGGTCTATTCCGTCGCCGCCTGCTCGCAGGTGGTGGTGGGAAGGCTGATCGATCGGGTACCCATGAAACCTCTGTTTCTCGGCATCGTGAGCACGCAGGTGCTGCTGTTTGCACTTGCCTCGCAGGCGAGCGGCTGGGGCTGGCTGCTGGCGGTGACCGCCTGCATGGTCGCGGTCTTCGGTGCCATTCCCTTCAACGACGCGATGGTCGCCCGCTACATCGACGACTCGATGCGCTCGCGCGTGAGCGGGATGCGACTCGCGATTTCCTTCAGCGTGGGCTCCGCGGCCGTCTGGGCACTGGGGCCGGTGGTGAAGAGCGGTGGCTTCGACCGGCTGCAACTGGGCCTTGCTGGCGTGGCGCTGATCGCCACCGCCATCGTGTCGCTGCTGCCGGGCGAGGCGGACTTTGCCGAGGCAAGGCGCGCGGGCTAGCCGGCGCGGGCGATCTCCGGCGGTACGCTCACCGCCCAATCCCGTGCGGCCGTGAGCAGTGCCGCGTGCACGCGCTCGGGCAGCAGCAGCCCGAGCTCCAGAGCCTCGCGCCGCTGCGCCAACGCGCGGCGCCCAGGCACCCGCGGCCCCTGCTGCTCGCCGCGCGGTTGCAGCCCCTCGTAGAGTTCCACCACGCGCGCGGCCTGACGGCGCACCGCGTCGGCACCGCCGAAGGCATCGGGGTGATGCACGGCGAGATAGATCGAATTGGCATCGTCATCGCCGGTGCGATCCAGCCGCCCCCAGCCGCCGAGACAGGCCGCGAACATCTCGCTCCACAGCAGCAATCCCGACCCTTTGTGGCCGTGATCGATGCCACCCACCGGCAACAGCGCGCCCGTGCCGAGCGCGCCGGGATCGTCGGTGGGATTGCCCGCGGCATCCAGCAGCCACGGACCGGGCAGCGCTCTGCCCTCGGCCTCGAACACACGCACGCGTCCGGCCGCAGTCACGGCAAGGCTCATATCGAGCAGCAACGGCTCGCCGGTGGTGGGAAAAGCGAATCCGAACGGGTTGGTGGAGAACAGCCGCTCGCGCGCGCCCTGCACCGTGACCAGACTCTCCTCGGGTGTGGCAATCATGGCGAAGGCGGCAAAGCCCTGCTCGGCGATCCGCAGCAGGTGCGGCGCCAGGGCGCCGATATGCTGGCTCTTGCGGATGGTGAGCACCGCCACACCGTGCGCGTCCGCGCGCCGCATGCCTTCCGCGCAGGCCCAGTCCATGACCAGCGGTCCGCCGAGGTAGTCGGCATCGGCGTTCAGCGCAGCACCCCTCCCGGACACCACGCGCGGTTCACCCGTGACGCGCGTGAGCCCTTGGCGTATCCAGTCGAGGTTCAGTGGCAGCAGCGCAAGGCCGTGGGTATGGAAGCCGAGCAGATCGGCCTGCAAAAAGCCTTCTGCCATGCGCTCGGCGGGCGCATCGGCGAGGCCGGCTGCGCGGAATACGTCGGTGGCAAAGGCCCGCAACACGGGCACCGGAACGCGCGCAGGCGCAACCATCAGCGCGATGCGCTCAGAAACACAGCATCCCGCCGTCGACAACCAGTGTGGCACCCGAGACATACGCCGCCTCGTCACTGCACAACCACGCCACCACACGCGCGACTTCCTCGGGCTCGCCCATGCGTGCACCGGGCAATGTATGCATGAAGGCCTTGCCTGCAGGACCGATGGAGTCGACGAAGGCGCGCATGGGCGCGGTGTCGATCACACCTGGGCACACCGTATTGATGCGAATGCCCTGCGAGGCAAACTCCTTCGCGGCCACTTTCACCAACCCCAACAACCCATGCTTGGCGGCGGTGTAGTGCGGCATCCCCTGCGCGCCCATGATGCTGGCGCCGGAGCCGTTGTTCACGATCGCTCCGCCGCCCGTGGCAAGCATGGCGCGTATCTGGTGCTGCATGCAGAGGAAGACGGCCGTGAGATCGACCTCGATGATCTCGCGCCAGTCCGCGAGCGAGTGCTCGAGAAAGCCGCGCGGAGGCAGGCTGAGGCCTGCGTTGTTGAAGGCGCAGTCGAGACGCCCGAAGTGCTCCAGCGTGCGCGCGACCATGGCCTCGATGGCTGCCGGGTCGCGCATGTCGGCGGCGATGAACTCTGCCCTGCCGCCCGTCTCGCGGATCTCCGCGGCAACGGCCTGCCCCTTGGACGCCGTGCGGTTCACCACCGCCACCGCGGCGCCGCGCGCCGCGAAAGCAAAGGCTGCGGCACGACCGATGCCGCTGCCGGCGCCGGTGACCAGCGCCACCTTGCCGGCAAGCGATGTCTGGGGGAGATCAGCCGAACGCATATTCGCTCATCGGTCCGGTGGTGGTGCTCGAGCTGTCGGCAAAGCCGGGCAGCTCCCGATACATTTCCAGGAGCACTTCGGGCGTGCCGAAGTAGCGCGCGTCCTCGGTGAAATCGCGCAGCTCCGCCCAGTGCTCCAACACGATCATGCGGTAATTGCGCGCCCCGGGCGTCAGCACCCGCGCCACATCGTTGCGGACATAGGAGAGCCGCAGCGGATGCAGCGCAAAAGACAGCGCGGAGTGACCTTGCTGCCAGTTGTGATAGAAGTCCTCGTCACTCACATCGGGCGCCTTGGCGATCAACGCGAGCTGGGTGACGCCCGGACGGCGCTCGCCATCGCGCCAGCTGCGTGGCGTCTTCTGCACCACCGACTCGGTAACCAGATACCCGCTCAGGCTGCTGGCGAAGGGCGCGAGCGCCGCCTCGATGGCAAAGCGCGCGTCCACGCTGTCGAGCCAGAGATGCACCGCCGCTGCGAGGCCATCCCACTCCCCCACCAGACGCGAGGGCGCGGCAAGGCGCACGGGCTCGTTCAGATCGGCCACGTTCAGCACGATGCCGGTGGCCCCACGCGCGCGCAGCGCGGGTGCCAGCTCCTCGCGCAGACGCCGGATAAAATCAGCGTCCATGGCGGCTGCGGGCGGTTTGTGCAGGAGATAAACGAGTTTTTCCACGACGTGTCCTATTCGGGATCGATGAGGCTGCGAAAATGCGAAAGTCGCTCGAGCGCACGCTCGAACTGGAAACCGCGAATCAGCACGGCCACTCGCCCGAGCTCCATTTCATGCGGCGCGGCCTCCGGATGGGCCGCCAGTTCATCCATACAGCTCACCGCGCCAAGATCATCGCGCTCGAGCAGGGTCACCAGGCGCAGCATCAGTACCCGTAATTCGGCATGGATTACGGGCCGTGGCGCGCTCACCAGTTCAGCAGCGCCGATCCAGCGCTCGAGCGCGCGGAAGATTTCTACGGGTTTGAGCGGCTTGGCGATGTAGTCGTTCATGCCCGCCTGCAGGCATTTTTCTCGGGTGCCTTCCATCGCCTCGGCGGTGAGCGCCACGACCGGGACACGCGCGCCACCCGGCAAGCGGCGGATCGCGCGAGCCGCATCGTAGCCGTCCATGATGGGCATCTGGATGTCGAGGAAAATAAGGTCATAGGGCGTGCTCGCGCGCGCCACCTGGTCGACGCCTTCCTGGCCATTGTTGGCGACATCGACCACCAGCCCGCGCTGCATCAGGATCTCGGAGGCGACCAACTGGTTGGTCTCGTTGTCCTCGACCAACAGGACTCGGGCTCCGCGCAGCCGATCCGTGGCGGGGTCCACGGGAGCCATGCCAGCCGCGCTGCCACCGAGGGCTGCGGACGCACCGAACACCGCCATGATCGCGTCAAACAGACTCGAGTGACTGATCGGCTTGGGGAGGAATTTGCGGATGCCGAGTTCGCCCGCGGCGGAGTGGAGGTCGTTGCTGCCGTGCATGGTGAGCAGGATCGCCGGCGCGCTCGCGCTGCCTGCTGCCGCGCGCACGCGCCGCAGCGTCTCGACGCCATTCATGTCGGGCATTTCGCGATCGATGATCAGAAGATCCCATGCCGCTGCGTCATGACCGCAGGCCACGATGGCCGCGGCACCGGAATCCACAGCCGTGACCGTGAAAGAAAAATTCTCGAGCGCCTCTACCAGTATGCGACGGGTGGTCGGGCTGTCATCGGCCACCAGCACGCGAAGGCCATGCAGGTCCGGGCCGGGCAGGAAGGTCTTCTGGGCACGGTCTGGCTGCAAGCCGAACACCGCCGTGCAGTAGAACGTGCTGCCCGCGCCCTCGGTGCTCTCCACCCACGCTTCACCGCCCATCAGCTCCGCAAGCTGGCGGGCAATCGCGAGGCCGAGACCCGTGCCGCCGTATTTGCGCGTCGTCGAGGAATCGGCCTGCTGGAAGGGCTCGAAAAGCCGCGCCAACTGCTCCGGCGAGAGTCCGATGCCGGTATCGCTCACCGCGAAGCGCAGCTTCACGGTATCGACACCCTGCTCGAGCACATCGACCGCAAGCAGGACCTCGCCACGCTCGGTGAACTTCACCGCGTTGCTGCAGTAGTTGCCGAGGAGTTGCGACAGCCGCAGCGGATCCCCCCGCAGCAGCATCGGCACGTCCGGCGCGACGCGCACCAGGAACTCGAGATCCTTCTGGTGCGACTTGGCTGAACTGAGCGCCGCCACGGTCTCGAGCACCTGCTCGAGATCGAGCTCGGTCTCCTCGACGGTGAGCCCACCGGCCTCGATCTTCGAAAAATCGAGGATGTCGTTGATGATGGCGAGCAGCGAGCGGGCCGATTTGTCTATCTTGCCGAGAAAATCGGCCTGCCGGGGATCAAGACGCGTCCCCTGCATCAGGTGCACCAGCCCGACCACCGAGTTCAGCGGCGTGCGGATCTCGTGCGACATCGTCGCCAGGAACTGGATCTTGGCAGCACCGGCCACCAGGGCGGCATCACGCGCCTCCGACAATTGCTGCTCCTGCCGCGCCCTGCTGGTGATGTCGCGGATAGCGGCGAGGGCGAGCCCCTGATCATCGCGGCGGAAGTGGCTAAGGCTGATCTCGACGGGAAATTCACTGCCATCACGGCGCAGCGCCAGAAGCCCTCCGCCGGCGCCCATCTCGCGGGTACTGCCCGAGTGCATGAACATCGCGTGCATGTGCATATGGCCCTCGCGCAAGCGCGCGGGGATGAGTGCGTCGAGAGGCAGCCCCTGCAGCGTGCCCGGGGCGTAGCCGAACATCTCCGATGCGCGCGCGTTGGCGTGCACGATGCGGCCCTCGGTATCGACCGCGAGCAGCGCATCGGGAGCGAAATCCCAGAAGCCTGCCAGCACTGCGGGATCGGGCGTATTACTCATGACGGGCATGACCCTTGGAACAAACGCACTCGAACCTCCCCCGGCATCAGGCGGGCATCGGTTCCGCCTCGGCGAGGAGGGGACCGAAAATAACGCGGAAAAACTCCATATCGGCATAGATGCGCTCGCCGAGCAGCGCCGTCTCGCCGTACGGAAAAATCGTGAGCACGCGGAAATCGCGCGTGGCGCCGCCCGGATAACCGAGCGTCACGGTCATCTCCACCACCATGCCCTCGTCTCCCTCGCAGGTGGCACGCGTGGTGTAGCCGACGCAGCGCTTCAACGAGGTGCTGAAGAAATACTGGTAGTAGCGCCGGATGCGCTCATGCCCGGAGAGGCGCAAGCCACAGGGAAACAACTCGAAGGCCGCATCGTCCTGGAAGGTGGCGAGCGTGGCGTCGACATCGCCCGCGTCCTCGGCACGCACATGCTCTGCAGCGAGGGCGGCCATGCGCTGGCGGCGGGAGTCGGTGCTCATGGGGCGGGTCCTCGTATGATCGGGCTAGGGTTCAAGCAGAACTTTGATGGCGCCGGCGCGGCGATCAGCGGCCACGGCAAAGGCCTCTGCTGCAGCGGCGAGCGGAAACCGGTGCGTCACGATCGACTCGCCAATCAGCGGATTGGCACCGAGCAGCCGCGCCGCATTGTCGATGTCGCGCGAGACGCCGTCCTGCCCGTACATCGTTGAAACGCTGATCTCGATCTCCTTGGCCGCGAGCACCAACCCCGGCAGCTCGATGGTATCCCACGAGGCCGCCAACAGCAGAAGCATGCCGTTCGGGCGCAGCCACTGGCAGGCATCGGCAAGGGCCGTGGCGGTACCGGCGCTGTCCACCGCCACATCGTACTCGCCACGCGGCTCGGTGGCACCGAGGCGCGCACCGACAAGTTTCTGGTGGTCGTGTCGCGCGACCAGCGCCACCTCGCAGCCTGCGGCACGCGCCGCGGCAACGGCACACAGGCCGATGGTGCCGCCGCCGATCACCACCACGCGATGACGGGGGCCCAGCCGCGCGCGGCGCATGCCGTGGATGGCGACGGCAAGCGGCTCGACCAGGCTCGCGTTGCTGACGTCGATGCGCCGCGGCAGCGGCACGATGCAGCGCGGCGGGACGATCAATTCCTCGGCCATGCCGCCGTTGCGACCGACACCGAAAATCATGGAGACCCCGGAGCGGCAGACCTGGTAGTTACCGGCCAAACAGAACTCGCAGCTCCCGCAGGGGGCGGTGGGCTCGATGGCCACCGGTGTACCGTCGTCCAGATGGCCGGCAATCTCGTGACCGGGAATTCCGGCCATCGGAAAACCCGCCGCGAGCATCGCGAGATCAGAGCCGCAGATGCCGCAGGACGAGACCCGCACACGCAGGCCCGGACCGGTAGGCGCAGGCACCTCCACGATCTCGACCTTGCCATCAACGTACTTGACCGCTTTCATGCGTGTGTTCAGTCTCCGCATCGCAGCACCACGCCGGGAACTCCCGGGAGGCCCATGCCAACCTTATCCGATCTGCCCCGCGGCTGGGGCATTCTCTCGCTCACCCCGCGCGAGGACTACTTCGATCTGTGGAACCAGATCCGTGACGAAGCCCCGGTGCGGGATGCGGGCGAGGGGCTTTTCCTCGTTTCGGGTTGGGACCTGGTGAACCGCGTGCTGCGCGATCCGGCCCAGCTCGCCGGCAGCGGCGTCTCGCGCGGCTTCGGCGGGCCGGACAATCCGGTGGAATCGGTGGTGGCCAACTGGCTGATGTCGCAGAACGGCGAGACCCATCGCCGCGCCCGGGCACTGGTGGCGCGGCTGTTCACGCCGGCTGCGGCAGAGCAGCTGGCAGCGCTGGTGCGCGAGCGTTCGGCGGCACTGGTGGCGGGCTTCATTGACGAGGCGAGCCTGCGGCCAGCGAACTTCGCCGGCCTGGTCGCGCAGCGCCTGCCATCGGAGGTGATCCGGCACCTCTTCGCCATCGAGCCCGGGGAATGGGAAGAGCAGGTGCAGCCGCTGTTCACCACCGACGGGCTGCAGACAGGCGACGGTTTTGCCGCAGTGAAGGGACTCGCCGAGTACTTCCACGCAAAAATCACGGCCGCACGCGGCCAGCACCTCGGCGGCATCATCGACCAACTGCGCGCACCCGACCGCCAGGGCGGACACTTGAGCGAGGCCGAGGTGATCGCCAACGCGGTGCTGATCGTCACGGCCGCCATCGACACCACCGCCGGGCTGATCACCAACACGCTGCTGCGCCTGCTCGAGCATCCTGCCGCGATGGCGCGGGTGCAGGCCGAGCCCGCGCTGCTGCCGCGGGTTATCGAGGAATCCCTGCGTCACTGCCCCTCAGCCCCCTCGAGCACGCGCCATGCGCCGCAGGCGCTCGAACTCGGCGGCGTCCACATCCCGGCCGGGAGCGATCTCTTCCTGTCGCTGGCCGCAGCCAATCGCGACCCGGCGCAGTTCCCGGACCCTGATCGCTTCGACGTCGACCGCGACTGCGGCACGCGCCTGCTCACCTTCGGCGGCGGTGCACATTTCTGCCTGGGAGCGAGCCTCGCGCGCACCGAGGCGCGCCTGCTCTTCGAGGCGCTGTTTGCCGCGGGGCGCGACTTCAGGCTCTGCGAGGCCCCGCGCTGGCGCCAGGACAATCCCTCGGTACGGTCGCCCGCGGGGCTTCTGGTATCGTGCCAGCGCAACGGACCCTCCGTTGAGGAACCCGCATGAAGCCGAGCGACATCAACCTGCTCGACCCGGTGACACAGGAAGACCCCTTTGCCTGCTACGAGGCGCTGCTCGCGCGGGCCCCGGTGTATTTCATGCCGGAGATCAACGCGTACATGGTGAGCAGCCACGCTGCCATCCGCCATGTGGTCACCCAGCCGGCGATCTGGTCTATCGACTTCCGCGCCCACCCCGACGCGCAACTCATCAAGACACCACGCGCCCGCGCCCTGCTGGAAAGCGAAGGCTTCCCGCGCGATACCAAGCTCACCACCGATCCGCCCGCCCACACCGCCTACCGCGCAGCGGTGAGCAAGGCGTTCATGCCGGCACGCGTCGCAGCGCAAAAAGACTTCATTGCCGACGTGGTCGATGCGCTGGTGGCACAGCTGCGTCAACGTGAGGGCTGCGAGTTCATGCGCGATTTCGCCTGGACACTGCCGATGCGCGTCGTCACACGGCTGCTCGGCGTACCGGCGGAAGACGCCGACCGCATCAAGCACTGGTCGGATGTGTGGGTGGAGCCGCTTGCTTACGGGCTGAGCGAGGAGCGCGAACTCTACGTGGCGCAGGAAGAGATCGCTCTGCAGAAGTATCTGGTCGCGCACATGGAAGCGAAGCTCGCCACGCCCGGCGAGGACATCCTCACGGAACTGGCGAATGCGAAGATGGCCGACGGCAGCCCGATGCCGCTCGCGGAAAAAGTGGGACTCGCCGAGCATCTGATCGTGGGCGGCCACGAGACCGCCACCAGCGCGCTCGGCTCCGGCATGATGATCCTCGCGCAACGCCCGGACATCGCCGCAGCGCTGCGTGCCGATCCCTCACGGGTGGAACGTTTTGTCGAAGAAGTGTTGCGACTCGAATCGCCGAGCGCGGGTTTCTTCCGCGTGGCCGTGCAGGACGCCGAACTCGAGGGCGTGCACATTCCCGCAGGCTCCATGGTGCATTTGCGCTTTGCCGCAGCCAACCGCGACGCATCGGTCTTCGCGCGGCCCGCGGAGCTCGACCTCGACCGCCCCAATCCGCGCGCACATCTCGCCTTCAGCTACGGCGTGCACACCTGCCTCGGGGCGCCCTACGCGCGACTCGAACTGCAGGTGGCCTTCCGCGCACTGGTGCAGGCGCTGGACGATATCGCGCTGGATCCCTCGGAGCCGCCGCCCTCGCATATACCCGGTTTGTCGTTGCGGACGCTGAAGGCCTTGCATATCCGGTATCTGGCGAGGTGAGAGGGGCGTAGCCGACAGAACACGCTGTCGCGCCGCCCACTGCCACACCCGCAAGCGAGCGTGTAAGCTGTGTCGGATTCTGTACACTTTTTTGAGAGTCTGCTCATGGCAATCTTCGCAAGCGACGTCGTTTCGCTCTCGCGCGCCAGGGCAAACCTGTCGGAACTGGCCGACGAGGTGAAAGCCGGCGCCGAGAAGATCATCACCAAGAACGGTGAAAGCTACGTTGCGATCATCGATGCCGACAGGCTGGAGCACTACCATCGGCTGGAGCGGGAGCGGATCCACCTGCTGCTGATCGATGACGCCCGCCGCGGTTTGGCCGATGTGGCGTCGGGCAAGCTGAGGGATGCCGGGCGCGCACTTGCGGCAATCAAACGCAGACGCGCCGGCCGCTGAGGCGTGTATCCATGGCGACCCGGAAGATCATCGTCAAACTCACATCCCGCTTCGAACAGAACCTCGACGAGATCGAGGCCTTTCTCAAGCATGCGGATATCCCTCGACAATTCGATACCCTGCTCGACGAACTGACCGTCACCGTCATCCCGAATCTGCAGCGGTTTCCACGCGCAGGGCGCTCCTTTCTGGACAGACCCGCGCATTCCCTGGAGACCGCCAACGGTGCCGCGAAACTCTCGGCGCAATTGCGGAAGCTCGGCCCGGATGGGGAACTTCGCGAGTACGTGATGACACACTACCTGGTGCTTTATGCACACGTGGGCGGTGCGGTATATCTGCTCTCGATCCGCCACCAGCAGCAGATATCGTTCGATTTCCCGGCACTCTGGAACACTTGAGGTAACCATGAACATCTCCACCCCCCGCGCCACGCTCACCACCGAAGCAATCCTCGCGCTGCTGAATGCCGCCGTCGCCCGCGCGCAAGCGCTCGACGTGCGCATACACGTGGCGATCTGCGACAGCGCCGCACACCGCGTGGGCTTCGTGACCATGGATGGCGCGCTGCCCATCGCCGCCATCACGGCCGAGCGCAAGGCTTTCACGGCCGCGAACATGAACATGAGTTCGGGGCAGTGGGAGGCCTACGTGAACAGCCTCCTGCCGGGCGAACAGAAGATCGTCGAGGCGATCGAGGGTTATGTGGCCGCGCGTGGCGGCTTCCCTGTGCGTCAGGACGGGATGCTGCTCGGCTCGATCGGTGTCTCTGGCGCCAGTCAGGAGATCGATGCCGACATCGGCCACGCGGCACTGGCAGCGATCGGGGCGGAGGACGTGACGGGTTGAAGTCGCGGCGCGCTCGCTGGCCGCAGAGAGACATCCAACCGCCGAGCCATTACCATCCGCCCGGCCTCACCCGCCCACCAGAGAAGCGCCTATGCAACTGCGTCGCGTATTGATCATCAGCCTGCTCGGGTTGGCAGCCGCAAGGGCACCGGCAGAGGACATTCCGAGCCGACCGGGCATCGACGCCCCGGAGCTCGCAGCGCCCGGCACGCTTGCGGTGGGCGTGCGCACCATCACGCTGGTGCACAAAGACCAGGTCGATCCGCTCGGCTGGCTGGGCATCGCGGGTGCGGTGGTAGGTCTGCCGCCGCACGCTGACCGCAACATCGCGGTGGATATCTGGTATCCGGCCGAGGCCGTCGCCGACGCGCAAGCCGAGACCTATCACGACAGCCTTCCTGCCGAGCCACCCGCGCCGAACGCAGCGTTCAGCGTGCCCGGCATAGCCGTGCGCGATGCGCCCGCGCTAAAGCAAAAGAGCCCGCTGGTGGTCGTGTCCCACGGTTATGGCAACGTCACCGCAGGGCTCACCTGGCTCACCGAGAACCTCGCCACCAAGGGCTACGTGGTCGCGGCTATCCGCCACATGGACCCCTACAGCGACGGCCGTGTGGGCTTCCCGAAAGTGCTGCTGCGGCGCCCGCTGGACATCGGCTTCGTGGCGCGCTCGCTGCAGCAAAGCCTCGCCGACGAAGGTCTCGTGGACCCGATGCGCACGGCGCTGGTGGGCTACTCGATGGGCGGCTATGGCGTGCTCACCTCCTCCGGCGCGGTGCTCGACACGGAAGGCCCGATCGCGAAGGCAACTCCAGGCGGCCTGCTCGAACCCTATGGCCGCAACGGCGCCGAGCGCGACGCGGTGCTGGTGCAAAACCTGAAGGCAGTCGTAGCGATCGCCCCTGCTGGCGGCGGTTCCCTGTCGGCGTGGGGCAGCGAGGGTCTGCGCGGCATCCATGCGCCCCTGCTGCTTATCGCCGGCAACCACGACCAGACCGTCGACTACAGCACCGGCGCGAAGGCTTTCTTCGAAGGCGCGAGCGACACGACGCGCTATCTGCTCACGTACCGCGAGGGCGGGCATGCGATCGGCTTGGGGCCGGCACCTGCGGAGATGCGCCAGGACCTCTGGAACACGGACTGGTTCGAGGACCCGGTGTGGCGCAAGGACCGCATCATCGGCATCAACCTGCACTTCATCACCGCCTTCCTCGACCGCTATGTGAAGGACGACGCCAGCCGCGCGTCCTACCTGGAGCTTGCAGTGACTGACGCCGCCGCCGGCACCTGGCCGCAGGACCAGCAAGGCCGCTGGAACGAAATCAGCCCCGGCACCGAGGGCATCACGGTGTGGAAGGGCTTCCAGCGCCGGCACGCGCAGGGCCTGGAGTGGCTCCGGCAGGACGCCGCCACCGCAGCTCGCTGAGTAAGCCCGGGATGTGCCTGCGGATCACAGCCATTCTCATGCTGACGGCGGCGCTGATCGCCTGCGGCGAGCGTGAAGAGCCGCTGGCAGTGGCGGCACGACCCACGACGCCGGTGATCACCGCCGCGCCGCGCGTGATCGATGCGAACGAGCCCCTGCGCGCGACCGGCCGCCTCGAGAGCGCCGACGAGATCCGCCTGTCATTCAAATCCTCCGGCATCATCGCCCGGATCAACGTGGACACCGGCGATACCGTGCAGGCGGGGCAGGTGCTGGCGGAACTCGATGCCACCGAACTCGAGTCAGTGCTCACCCGCAGCGCCGAGTCACTGCGCAAGGCCGAGCGGGATCTGGCGCGCGCCCGCGAACTCGCCCCACGCGGCCTCGTTTCCCGGGAAGCTCTGGAAAATGCCGTGACCGCGCGCGAGATGGCCGCCGCCGAGTCGAGCTCGGCGAGCTTCAACCGCCGTTTCGCCGAGATACGCGCGCCGTCCGCGGGGCGGGTGCTATCGCGCAGCGCGGAGGCCCGCGAGACCGTAGCGCCTGGAACCCCGGTGCTGAGCGTGTCATCAGAGACGGCCAACTGGCTGCTCCGCATCGGCGTCACCGACCGCGAGGTGGTGCACCTCGGCATCGGTGACCAGGCATCGATCGTCTTCAGTGCCCTGCCACAGCAGGATCTCGCAGCCCGGGTGGCGCGCATCGCGGGGCGGGCCGATATCGGCACCGGCCTGTTCGAGGTGGAGCTCGCGCTCGAGCGGGGTCATCCGCTGCTGCGCAGCGGGATGATCGCGAGGGCGAGCATCGAGCGCGCGGCATCAGGAACGGAGCTGCTGGTACCGTTGTCGGCGCTGGTCGATGCCGGGGCGGGAGCAGCCACGCTCTTCGTGGTCAAAGATAGCCACGCCCTGCGGCGCACCGTCCGCACCGGTGCGTTGCGCGCCGACGGCATCGCCGTACTGGACGGACTGACGCCTGCCGATCGCGTAGTGGTCGCTGGCGCAGCCTATCTCGATGACGGCCAGGCCGTGCGCGAGTCAGGCCACGAGGACTGAGCTCATGCGGGTCTGGGCTTTCGCGGTAGCGCGCTGGCAATTCACGCTGGTGCTTTTCATGCTGCTGATCGCGCTGGGCGCAGTAGCCGTCTTGGACATACCGCGCAGCGAAGATCCCAATTTCCCCATCCCCGTCAGCACGGTGATCGTGAACCTGCCGGGTGCCGACCCACTCGATATCGAGCGCCTGGTGGTCGACCCGATCGAAGACGCGCTGGCGGAACTCGACGACATCAAGGAAATCCGCTCGACCAGCCGCAACGGCTCCGGCGTGATACAGCTCGAGTTCGACTGGGACACCGATCCCGAGGCCAAGCACGACGAAGTGGTGCGGGAGATCAACGGCCTGCGCGGCAGCCTGCCCGAAGGCATCCGCAACATCGAACTGCGTAAATCGAACCCTTCGCTGGTGAACATCGTGCAGTTCGCGCTGGTTGATAACGGCGCCACACCGCTCGATTTCAAGCGCCTCGCCGAGGATCTGGAAGACCTGCTCGAAACCGTCCCGGGGATCCGGCGCGCCGAGACCTGGGCCATTCCCCGCCCGGAAGTGCGGGTCGCTCTCGACCCGGCGCGTCTCGCGCAAAGCGGCGTGGACGTGGCAACCGTGGTCGGCGCACTGCGTGGCGAGGGCGCCAACATTCCCGGTGGTGCGATCGATATCGGTTCCCGTCGCTACAATCTGAAAACCACCGGCGATTACGAATCCATCGACGAAATCCGCGACACCGTCCTCACCGTGCGCAACGGCAGCCCGGTGCGCGTAAGAGACGTCGCCGAGGCCGGATGGGCCATCGAGGAGCAGCGCTACCTCGGCCGCTACAACGGCAGGCCCGCAGCCTGGATCACGGCCAACATGCAGGATGGCGCGGACATCTTCGCGGTACAGCGCGGGATCGATGCGCGCATCGCGGCGTTCCGCGAACAACTGCCCGCCACGGTCGAGCTGGTGGCGGGTTTCGTCCAGGCGACCAACGTGCGCAACCGCCTCGATCATCTGGGGCGGGATTTCCTGATCGCACTCGCACTGGTGGGCATCACGCTGCTGCCGCTCGGACTGCGGGCGGCAGGCATCGTGGCCATAGCGATTCCTCTGTCGCTCGCCATGGGTCTCGCCGGTCTCTGGGCGCTGGGATTCACCCTCAACCAGATGAGCATCGCCGGCTTCGTGGTCGCGCTTGGCCTGCTGGTCGACGACGCCATCGTCGTGGTCGAGAACGTCTCCCGGCATATGCGCGACGGAGCCACGCGTGTGCGAGCCGCGATCGACGCCACAGGACAGATCTCGCTGGCCGTGCTGGGATGCACTGCGGCGCTGCTGCTGGCTTTTCTGCCACTGCTCAGCCTGCCCGAGGGCGCCGGCAAGTTCACCCGCGGCCTGCCGCTTGCCGTAGTGCTCACTGTGCTGGCCTCGCTCTTCGTGGCGCTCACTATCATCCCGTTCCTGGCGAGCGTGTTCCTGCCGAAAGTGGAAAACCCGGCCGGAAACCGCTCGCTGCGACTGCTGCAGGGCATCATCACGCGTGTGTATGCCCCCGTGGTCAAGCGCGCGCTGACTCGTCCGCGTACTGCACTGCTGCTCGCGTTCGGGCCGTTGGCAGCCAGCCTGCTGCTGGTGCCAGGACTGGGTTTCTCGCTCTTCCCCGCCGCCGACAAGCCGCAGTTCCTGATCACCATCAATGGCCCGGAAGGCGCATCCCTCAAGGCCACCGACGCGGCCTTGCGCATGGTGGAAACCGAGCTCCTGCGCCACCCCGAGGTAAGGCATGTGATGGCTAACCTCGGCAAGGACAACCCGTACATCTACTACAACGAATTCGCACGCTCCGAGAGTCCGGATATGGCGCAGGTGTTCGTAGGCCTGGAGCACTGGGACGGCAAGCGCAGCGAACTCCTTCTGCAGACCCTGCGCGAGCGGTTCGACCAGTACCCGGACGCCCGCATCGTGGTGAGCCAGTTCCGTAACGGGCCGCCGATAGAAGCCCCGTTGGCGGTGCGCATTTTCGGCCCGGATCTCAGGGTGCTACGCGAGCTCGCGGGCAAGGCCGAGCAGATCATCAAGCAGGTGGAAGGCACGCGCGACGTGGTGAACCCGCTGCGCTTGCCACGCATAGACCTCGATCTCGGCATCGACACCGACAAGGCAAACCTGCTGGGACTCGGCAGCGAGGACGCAGACCGCACCATTCGGGCAATGATCGCGGGCCAACCCGCCGCCACCTTCCGTGATCAGCTCGGCGACTCCTATGACATCACGGTCCGCCTGCCGATCGGCGCCGCACCCACACTCGCGCTGCTGGACGATATACGGTTGAGCCCTCGCGGGGGCGGTGAATCGGTGCCGCTCGCCCAGGTGGCAGATCCGCATCTCGTGAGCGCGCCGGAGCGTATTCAGCGGCGTGACCGCGAGCGTCTGGTCACCCTCACGGGATACTTTGCCGACGGCGCGACGGGCAGCGCCGTCACCGCCTCGGTCTATGAGGCGCTGGCGGGGCTGCAACTGCCGCGCGGTTACCGGATCGTCGCCGGCGGTGAAGCCGAGGCGGCCTCGTCGAGCTTCGGTGGCCTCGGTGCCGCACTGCTGGTGGCGGCGCTCGGTATCGTCGCGGTACTGGTGCTCGAGTTCGGCAGTTTCCGCTCCACCCTGATCGTGGCGGGAGTGGTGCCTTTCGGTATTCTCGGTGCGCTGCTCGCGCTCTACGTCACGGGACAGTCGCTGTCGTACATGGCGATCATCGGTTTCGTGGCGCTCACTGGCGTCGAGATCAAGAATTCCATCCTGCTGGTGGATTTCACCAACCAACTGCGCCAGGAGGGCATGCCGCTCGACGAGGCCATAGAGCGCGCGGGAGAACTGCGCTTCCTGCCCGTGCTGCTCACCTCCGCAACCGCCATCGGCGGGTTGCTACCGTTGGCCGTTGCAGGCTCAGCCGTTTATGCGCCACTCGCGATCGTGATGATCGGCGGGCTGTGCAGTTCAACGCTGCTCGCCCGCATCGTCACGCCGGTGATGTACAAGCTGCTGCCGCCAGCACTCAGTCGCGCACCTGACTGAGCTACGGACGCGGCGGGCCCGGCAGGAAGGCGTTGGTACGGCGCACATAGTCCGCATACGCAGGCCGACGCTTGCCGATGGTGCGCTCGAGCAGCGTCACCCCCGAGACCCGCAGCAGCAGGAAGGTCATCAGCAGCGGGCCGGGGAAACTCCACCACGCACCGGCAGACAGCGCGAGCAGGTAAAAACCCCACCACATGCAGGTATCCCCGAAGTAATTCGGGTGCCGGGTGTAGCGCCAGAGCCCCCGATCCATCACCCGGTCGTGGTTGGCGGGATCGGCCTTGAAGCGCGCGAGCTGCCAGTCACCACCGGCCTCGAACACGAAGCCCACGGCCCACAAAAGCGCGCCTGCATAATCGAGCGGGCCAAGCGGGGAACCGCCCAGGGCCGCGCCCAGCAACGGGACGGAAATCAGCCACGCGAGCAGCGCTTGCAGGCCGAACACACGCCACAGGCTCGCCACGTGAAACCCCGGACCGTAGCGCGCGCGCATGGCGCGATACCGCCGGTCTTCCTCGTGGCCAGCGCAGCGCACGCTGAGGTAGACCGACAGCCGGATCGCCCAGATGCCCACCAGCCACAGCAGCAGGCAAGCGCGCGCGGACGTGAGACCTGAGACCTGTGCGTACACCAGCCCCGCGAGCAGGAACATCAGCGACCACAGGCTGTCGACGATATCCACCCGCCGCAGCCACAGCGAGCCAAGCCAGCCACCCGCCGCCAGCACGCCGAGCGCAGCAAGGCCCCAGAGATAAACGGACAGATCGAACATGGGTCCAAGCCTCCGGAAAAAGACAATCGTGCCTCGATCAAACGGCGTTTGTCGACCGGGCGGGATCTGACGCCGCAGGCGCGCACCCTGCGAGCATTGGGTAACATAGCGCTCGAGCAACGGCGGCTGCCCGCCACACCAGCACAGGAGATCTCCCCGTGTCCGATGAATCCGACTACACCCCGCCCAAAGTCTGGACCTGGAATAAAGGCACCGGGGGGCGCTTTGCCAACATCAACCGCCCCATCGCCGGCCCCACGCACGACAAGGAACTCCCGGTGGGGCGGCACCCGCTGCAGCTCTATTCGCTGGGCACGCCCAATGGCATCAAGGTCACGGTGATGCTCGAGGAATTGCTCGCCCTCGGGCACACGGGCGCCGAGTACGACGCCTGGCTCGTGAACATCCTCGAAGGCGAACAATTCGGCAGCGGCTTCGTTGCGGCAAACCCCAACTCGAAAATCCCGACGCTCGTGGATCACGGCACGACCCCGCCCACGCGGGTTTTCGAGTCGGGCGCGATCCTGCTCTACCTGGCGGAGAAATTCGGCGCCTTCCTGCCCACCGAGTCCGCCAAACGGGGCGAGTGCCTTTCCTGGCTCTTCTGGCAGATGGCAAGCACGCCCTACCTTGGCGGCGGTTTTGGCCACTTCTACGCCTACGCACCCGCCAAGATCGAGTACGCCATCGACCGCTTCACGATGGAGGTGAAGCGCCAGCTCGATGTGCTGGACCGCAACCTCGCGGAAAACACCTACATGTCGGGCGATGACTACACCATCGCCGATATGGCGATCTGGCCCTGGTACGGCGCGCTGGTCGATGGCCTTTTGTACGGTGGCGGGGAATTCCTCGACGTGCAGTCCTACACGCACGTCATCCGCTGGTCAGCGCAGATCGGCGCACGACCCGCAGTGAAGCGTGGCCGCATCGTGAACGTCAAATGGGGCAAGCCCGAGGAGCAACTGATCGAGCGTCACGACGCCAGCGATTTCGACTTGCGCACGCAGGACAAGCTGGCAGCGCAGGCGGAGCCGGGCGGCGGTTGATCGCGACACAGCGCCGCGCACACGGAGATTCCAACAACACGCGCTCCGAGGGAAATTTGTCATGCGGCATAGGGCATCGATCCGCCTCGCACTGGTTCTGCTGGCGCTTGGCGGATGCACGACGGCACCCGAGCCCGTCTCCGGCGTCGATGACTGGAAGATCTCCGGCAGCTGGCGCGTGGAAGACGTCGACGGCAAGGGCGTCATGGACAATGCCAACCTGCTGCTCGATTTCGACGGGGCCGGACGCCTCTCGGGCTCCACGGGCTGCAACCGCGTGAGCGGGGCCTATGCGCAGGAGGGCAGCACGATCCACTTCACCGGGCTGGTCAGCACCCGCAGGATGTGCACCCCCGCGCTGATGAATCAGGAAGAGTCGCTGCTCGCGAGCCTTGCCGCCGCGAGCACCATGAGCCGTGACCAGAGCGGTGCGTTGACACTGAAAGGCGCCAAGCCCTACCAGATCCTGATGCGGAGCGAGCCCATGCCTGCCCAAAGCGTCGCCGCACCGCCCGCGCAACGCATGATCATCACCCCGACGCCAGACACCTATCTCTGCGGCGGCGAACACTACCTCATGGCCCTGGAGGCCGGCGTCGCCTACGTCACGCTGCCAGGCGGCGAGTTGCTCCAGCTTCCCTTGATGAATCCCGGCGATACGGCAGACGTCGCCAGCCCCAGGACCTTCAGCAACGGACGCCTTACGGTGTTTGCAGGAAGAGAGCCCGCAGCCACCGTGCGACTCGCAAAAGGACGCATGGCGGCGGAACCCTGCGAGCGGCAGGGCTGAGGCGGAGCCGGGTTTAGCGGGAAGTGGCGCGCCCTGACCGCGGATCCGTAACCCGCTCCAGGTATTCAAGCGCCTGCATCAGCACCCACGAGATCACGAAGTACATCACCGCCACCATCACCAGCGGGAAGAACGCATCGAAGGTGCGGCTGCGGATGATATCGCTCGCCTTGGTGAGATCCTGCACCGCGATATAACCCACGATCGAGGTCATCTTTACCAGCGAAATGAACTCGCCCTTGTAGACCGGCAGGATGCGCTGGAGCATCTGCGGCAGCACGATATGGATAAACGTCTGCGTCCGGCTGAAGCCCATCGCGATCCCGGCCTCGGACTGCCCGCGATCAACACCCTCGATCCCGGAGCGGAACATCTCCGAGACATAGGCCGCGAAGTTCATGCCGAAGGCAATCACCGCCACGAACACCGGATCGATGTTCACCGAGGCAAACACCACGTAAAAGATCAGCATCAGCAGCACCACCACCGGCATCCCGCGCAGCACGGAGATGTAGCAGCGCGCCGGCAGGCGCAACAGCGCGAGCGGAGACATGCGCATGAAGCAGACCACGGCACCGAGAGCCGTGCCAAAGAGCGTGGCGAGTATCGAGATGATCACCGTGGACTTCAGGCCGTCCCACAACAGCAGGTAACGCTGCTCGCGCATGATGTTGGCTTCGAAGCCCTCCGCCACCTTGCCGAAGAACGAAAGCTCGACCGGCGCGTCGGCATCGGTGGCCACAGGCGCGGTCACCGAAGGTGCCGCAGGCGGCAGGGTATTGGCGCGCAGCGCGAAGGCTGCATTGTCTTGTGCGAAATAAGGCTCCGAGAAGTCGATCTGTTTGGCGCGTTCGGCCGTCATGAACATGTCGGAGATGATCACGTCGACCTTGCCACTCACGAGGGCTGCGATAAGCCCGGCGAACTCCTGGTTGGCAAAGCGCACCTCCTTGCCGATGTGCGCCCCAAAGCGCCTGGCAAGCTCCACATCGAAGCCCGCGAGCTCGCCATCCTGCACCGCCACAAAGGGAAAGCCGGTGGTCGATGTCCCCACCACCAGCACACCGTTGGCCGTGGCAGACGACACCACCGGCATCTGTCGGCTGCGCTGGGTCATCCAGCGCGCGACCATATCGTCATAGACACCGTTGGCACGGATGTCCTTCAGGAAGGCATCGAAGGCAAGTCGCAGCTCGGGCTTGGTCTTGTTGAAACCCGCAGCCACGGGCGAGGAAAACAGAATCTCGCCAAAGGTTGCCAGCTCACTCTGGGAGCGCATCACCTCGGCAATCGTATCGACATCATTGAACCCAGCATCCACTTTGCCGGCGACGACGGCCAGGACCACTTCCTGGAAAGTGGGGAACTGGAGCACCGTTGCCTGCGGGAAAGTCTTGGTGGCGTAAAGATCGAAAACCGTGCCCAGTTGCACGCCGATGCGCTTGTCCTTGAGGTCATCCAGCGATGCAAGCAAGGGTGCACCGGCCGCAGCAGGAGCCGCAGCCGGAGCCTTCGCAAGACGCGAGCCCAGCGCGTAGGCACGCCCGGCGGTTGAGTAGTAGGGATCGGAAAAATCGATGCGCTGCTGGCGCTCCTCGGTAATGAACATCGAGGCGGCGATCAGATCGACCTTGCCACTGGCATTGGCGGCGATCAGCCCGCCGAAGGGCATCTGCGCGAAGCTGAGATCCTTGCCGATCGATGCCGCAAAGCGCGTCAGCATCTCGATATCGAAGCCCACCAGTTCGCCATCCTGGACCGCGGCGAAAGGCAGTCCGCCTGCCGAGACCCCGGCCACCAGCGGGCCCGTCGGATTGGCCGCCGCCACCGCCGGCATCTGCGTCTCGTGGCGCGTGATCCAGCGGGCCACCATATCGTCATACACACCGTTCTCGCGGATCCCGGCCAGAAAGCGGTTGAAGGCGTCGCGCAACTCCGTGTTGTCCTTGCGAAAACCCACGCCCATGGGCAATTCGAGCAGCGGCTCGCCGAACATCTCGAGTTGCGGGTTCTTCCCGAACACCTCGACCAGGCCTTCCTCGTCAGCGAGACCCGCATCGGCCTTGCCCGCCAGCACCGCCAGTTGCTGGTCCGCCGAGGTCTCGAATTGCAGCACCGTTGCCTGCGGATAATTTTTCTGGGCAAAGGTGTCGTAGACAGAACCCAGCATCACCGCGATGCGCTTGCCATCCAGGTCTGCCGTGCCGTGAAGCATCGGCGTCGACGCCGACGCCGCCGGCGCGGCGGGCGTTGCCGCAGCCGCAGTGGCGCTCGCGAGCAGCACCTGCGCGTTGCTGAAATAGGACGCGGAAAAATCGACCGTCTTCGCGCGTTCGGGCGTGGCGGTCATGCCGGTCACGATCAGGTCGATCTTGCCGGAAATGAGCGCGGGGATCAGCGCCATGAATTTCATGTCGACGAACTCGATCGGCCGCTGGAGCCCCGCAGCCAACCGTCGCGCGAGTTCCCCGTCGTGGCCGGTCACGCGGCCGCCCTGCGTGAAACTCAAGGGCTCGCGCGTGGCGGCCACGCCTACGCGGAGCGGCGTGCCACTCGTCGGCACCGGAATCTCGACTTCCCGATAGGGCGTGTTGTCCGGCTTGATCCACCGGCTGCGCATATCGGCCAGCGTGCCATCAGCGCCAAGCGCGGCAATGATCCTGTTGATGGACGCGAGCAGCTCCGGGTTGCCCTTGCGCAGCGCCACCGAGGTCTCTTCCTGATCGAGCTGCTCGGGCAGCACCTTCAGGCCGGTGGTTTTCTTGACCACCTGGTAGGCGGTGGGGAAGGCCGTGACGATGGCATCGAGATGGCCGGCCTTGATGGCTGCTACGGCGTCCATGATGTCGTCGAAACTCTGCACATCGGCCGCAGGAAAGCGCCCCCTGGCGACGGTCTCACCGAGGGACCCCGTCATCACCCCGATACGGGCTTCTGCCGCGTCCTGCAGGACGTTGATCTCCAGGGCCGGGCTCGCACTTACGGCCGCAGCCAGCCCCCACAGCAGCGCCACTGCGATTGACAGGATACGGTGATGCAAGAGAACCCCCTGTGAGCAAGCGACCGCGCGGTGCGCGTGGTTGATGCCGTCAGGCCGAGTCTGACGCCTCAGGCCTGCACATGCCACCAGAAACCCATTAGCGCAGTGCCACCGGGGCTCTGGACATGCAGGCAGAACGCCGCCGAGGCAGGGACGCCCGGGACCGTCTCGCGGATCAGGTCCCCGCGGGCACCGCCGTCAGCGCCGACCGGAACACCGCCGCCAGCCGCGCCACACCCTCGCGGATCTGCGTCTCGTCGTAGTGCGCAAAACTGAGCCGCAACGAGTTACGGAAGCCGCCTGGCCCGGAAAAAGCGCTGCCGGGCTGGAAGCCCACCCCGGCCTCGAGCGCGCGCGGTTTCACGGGTGCGGTCTCGAAATCGGCCTTCAGGGTGATCCAGACGAAATAGCCGCCGAGGGGTTTGGTCCAGGTGGCGATATCGCTGAAGTGTTCCTTGAGCGCTGCGTGCATGGTGTCCAAGCGCGAGCGGTAGGCCCCGCGCAGGAAATCGATGTGCCGCTCCAGCGCGCCGCTGTCGATGGCATGACCCACGAGCAGGGAGGCCAACTGGTTCACCGCGCCGCCGCTGTTTACCCAGCCGCTCTCGAGCATGCGGTTCACGAGTTTCGCCTCGGCCTGGATCCAGCCCACGCGCAGCGCAGGCGCCAGGATCTTGGAGAAAGAGCCCATGGAGATCACATTGCCACGCCCCGTGAGCGTGGCCATCGCCGGCGGGACGGTGCCCTCGTAGGAGAGGAGTTGATAGACCTCGTCCGCGG
>CAJADV010000011.1 GCA_903938575.1 uncultured Gammaproteobacteria bacterium | reverse complement strand
GGACGGGTCCAGCGCGCCGAGCCGTTCGCGCAGGATCGCGGAAGCAGCGCGATCGGCCCGGCTCACAGGGCTGCCGTCGTCCTTGCGCTCCACCCCCAGCCCGGCCGCATCGGCCCGCACAGCGAGGATCGCGCGGCCTGCTGCACGGCAAGCCTCCCGCACGGCGCCGGGCCAGTGCGCAGGCAGCGCGCTCATGCCGTGACCGGCGCCCCGAGCCGCTCGCGCGCGAGGAACATCGCCGCCACCGCATAGCCCTCGGGCAGCTTGCCCGCCGCCTGCAGCGCCAGCAGTTCTGCGAAGCTGTGCCACGACACCACCAAGGGCTCGGGCTCGTCGCCGGGCAGGCGCTTCTCGAAGAGATCGCGCGCCAGCACCAGGCTCATGCGGTTGCCCATGTACGAGGGGGAGAGGGCAAGTTCGGCCAACAACTCGAGCTGGTGCGCACCAACGCCCGCCTCCTCCATGAGCTCCCGGTTGGCGGCGTCGAGGACGCTTTCCTCCGGCTGCAGCGCGCCCTTCGGGAACGAGAGGTAGTAATCACCAAAGCCCGCGCCGTACTCGCTCACCAGTGCCATGCGCCCGCCGCTGTCGACCGCCACCACCATCACGGCACCGTGGTAACCGGGGTTCAGACGCTCGTAGGTGCGCTCCACGCCATTGGCAAAGCGCAGTTGCTGCTCCTCGACATGAAAGAGCCGCGTGTGGGCTACCCAGCGCGCGGACAGGATCTCGGGTTTTTGCTGCTCGCTCATGATCAGGCTCAGACTTAAAACCCGAACTATACGCGTCGCTCGCCGCCTGACGCTCCCGGCAAATACCCGTAGACTGGCCTCCCCGCGACGCTTGTAGACGCGGCCTCACGGAGACCTACCCCCGACATGGTGAACTGGAACGAAATCGACACCGTGCTGCTCGACATGGACGGCACCCTGCTCGACCTGCACTTCGACAACCTGTTCTGGATGGAGCACCTGCCGCGGCGCTATGCCGAGATCAAGGGCGAGGAACATGCCGCCGCGCGGCACCGCCTGATCGAGCAATTCCGCGCCGAGTACGGCACGCTGAACTGGTACAGCGTGGACTATTGGTCACAGGAGCTCGGTCTCGATGTGCGCGCGCTCAAAGAAGAATTGCGCCACCTGATCGTGATCCGTCCCCATGTCGAGGAATTCCTTGCCCGGCTGCACCGCGGGCCGCGGCGCGTGCTGCTCGTGACCAACGCGCACCGCAAGAGTCTGGATCTGAAAATGGAAGAAACCGGGCTCGACCGCTGGTTCGATGCGATCGTCTGCTCACACGACTTTGGCATGGCCAAGGAGCACCCCGGGTTCTGGGCCGCGATGAACGCCGTGGAGCCCTTCAACCCTGAACGCACCTTATTGATCGACGACAACAGCGCAGTACTGGAATCCGCGCGTACCTACGGGATTCGCTGGCTGCTCAGCCTGCTGCAGCCCGACAGCACGCGTGAGCCGCGGCATGTCGAGGACTTCCCGGCGATCCTGCATTTTGACGCGATCATGCCCGAGCTGGCGCACATCGATGCCTGAAGAGAGGGTGCGGCTCGACAAATGGCTCTGGGCCGCGCGGTTCTTCCGCACCCGCAACCTGTCGCGGGACGCTATCGAGGGCGGCAAGGTCTGGTACGAGGGCGCGCGCCCCAAGGTCTCGAGAGACGTGGAACTTGGCGCCGAGATACGCATTCGCCAGGGCTTCGATGAAAAGACAGTGCTTGTACGCGCCCTCTCGGCCGAGCGCAGAGGCGCCACCGAAGCCGCGCAACTCTACGAGGAGACGCCCGCGAGCATCGCCGCACGCGAGGTGGAGGCTGCCGGGCGACGCATGGCGCGCGCCGGTTTTCAGGCCCCACCCACCCGGCCCGACAAGCGCGACCGCCGCCTGATACACCGCTTTGAACAGGAGGCTGGCGAGTGAACGAGCCCGAACTGGACTGCCTGCGCTGCTTCGACTTCGAGGGCGCTGCCGTGCGCGGGGGCATCGTGCGGCTGGGAACCGCCTTGACGGATGTACTGGCGCAGCACTTCTATCCCCCGCCTGCAGCCGGGTTGCTCGGTGAGGCGCTGGCCGCAAGTGCGCTGCTGTCGGCAACGCTGAAATTCTCGGGCTCCTTGAGCCTGCAGGCGCGCAGCGAGGGCTCCGTGCCGCTGCTGTTCGCCGAGTGCGGGCACGACCGCCGCCTGCGCGGCTATGCCCGGGTAGCAGAGGGCGCCCACGCCACGGGATTCGGGGCCATGCTGAGCCGCGGAAATCTGGCGATCACCATCACTCCGGACCAAGGGCAGCGCTACCAAGGCATCGTGCCCTTGGAGCAGCCCGAGCTCGCCGGCTGCCTGGAAGACTATTTCGACCAGTCCGAGCAGCTACCCACCTTGATCCGCCTTGCCAGCGATGGCGTAACAGCCGCAGGTTTGATGCTGCAGGTGCTGCCGGGGGGGCGGGCGACCGACCCCGAATGGGAACACCTGCGGCACCTGTCCGCGACGGTGCGCACCGAGGAACTCCTGGCGGATCCCTTCGAGCGCTTGCTCTGGAAGCTCTTTCACGAGGAAGGGGTACGGCTGCAACCGCCGGAGAGCGTCGCTTTCGGCTGCCGCTGCTCCCAGACGCGGGCAGCCGCAACGCTACAGGCCATCGGCGAGGCGGAGTCACGGTCGGTGCTGGCCGAGCAGGGTCTGATCAAGATTCAGTGCGAGTTCTGCCAGCAGGAGTATCGCTTCGATGCTGCGGCCCTGGAGCTGCTGTTCGGCCCCGATATTCAGGCGCCGACCCGCCACTGAGCGCTCAGAAAGTGGGGGCGTTCACGCGGCGAAGGGTTTTTGCCATAATCGGCACCCCACGCGGGAAGCCGGCCTCATAGACAGGCCCAGTCGTCCTTCACTAACGCCACACGGGAAACATGATGGAGACGGGAACGATTTCGAGCAGCACCCTCTACGCCGACCTGAGCTCCGCGCTCCTGGTGGAGCACGCGATACGGCGCAAGGAGGGACACCTGGCCGACACGGGCGCGCTGGTGGTAACCACCGGCAAGCGCACCGGCCGCTCCCCGGCAGACCGGTTCATCGTCGATGAGCCCGGCAGCAGCGCCAACATCGACTGGGGCGGCATCAACCGCAAGTTCGACGCCGGTCACTTCAGCGCGCTGTGGGACCGTGTCGTCGAATTCGCCGATGGCCACGACCGCTTCGTGAGCCATCTGCACGTGGGCCAGGACCCGGCCCACTACATACCCATCAGGGTCACCACCGGCACCGCATGGCAGAACCTCTTTGCCCGCAACATGTTCATCCGGCCCGATGCCTACAACCCGGGCGGCCGCGACGAGTGGCAGGTCCTGAACATGCCCACCTTCAGCTGCGTGCCCGAGCGTGATGGCACCAACAGCGACGGCGCGGTGATCATCAACTTCGCGCAACGCAAGGTGCTGCTGGCGGGCATGCGCTATGCCGGCGAGATGAAAAAAGCCATGTTCTCCGTTCAGAACTACCTGCTCCCGGCCGTGGATGTACTGCCGATGCACTGCGCCGCCAACGTGGGCCACGACGGTGATGTCTCGCTGTTCTTCGGCCTGTCGGGCACGGGCAAGACCACGCTGTCTGCCGACCCCGAGCGCTACCTGATCGGCGACGACGAGCACGGCTGGGCCACGGGTTCGGTGTTCAACATGGAAGGCGGCTGCTACGCCAAAACAATCAACCTGAGCCGCAAGAACGAACCGGTCATCTGGGATGCGATCCGCTTCGGCTCGATCGTCGAGAACGTCACCACCCACGACCACCACCGCGTGGCCGATTACAACAACACCGCCATCTCCGAGAACGGCCGCTGCTGTTACCCCCGCGAGCACATCGAGAAGCGCGCCGACGCCAACGCCGCCGGC
>CAJADV010000010.1 GCA_903938575.1 uncultured Gammaproteobacteria bacterium | reverse complement strand
CTGGAGAGCCTGCGCCTGCGCGACTGAGCAAGCGCCTCAGACCCGCCGCGCCTGGCCCTCCCAGAAGGGCGCGCGCAGGGCTTTTTTGTCGGGCTTGCCCACGGGCGTAACCGGAATACGCTCGATGAAATCCACGCTCTTCGGCGCCTGTACGGAACCCTTGGCGTCCTTGACCCGCGCCATCAGCGTCTCCTTCAGCGCATCGCTCGCCTCGATGCCCGGACGCAACACCACCAAGGCTTTTACCGCCTCTCCCCAGCGCTCGTCCGGGACGCCGATCACCGCCACCTGCGCCACCGCAGGGTCCTGGCTGATCACGTCCTCGACCTCGCGGGGGAAGACATTGAAGCCGCCGGTCACCACCATGTCCTTCTTGCGATCGATGATGTGCAGGAAACCGTCGGCGTCGAGACGCCCGATGTCACCGGTATGCAGCCAGCCCCCCGCGAAGGTCTCGGCGGTCTGCTCGGGTTTGTCGAGATAACCCATCATCACCAACGGGCCGCGCACGCAGACCTCGCCGGGCTCACCAGGCGCCACCTGGCGGTTGTCGTCGTCCAGCAGCCCCAGATGCACCCACGGCGCGGGACGGCCACAGGAGGCGAGCCGCTCGAGGTTGTCCGGATCGTGATCGGCTTTGCGCATGTTGGCGATCACCATCGGTGCCTCAGACTGACCGAAGAACTGGTAGAAAATCTGGCCCCAGCGGCGGATGCCCTCGGCAAGCCGCGACGGGCTGATGGCCGATGCCCCGTAGAAAATCGTCTTCAGGCTCGAGATATCTGCCGTGGCCGCGCGCGGCGAATCGAGCAGCACGTAGATCATCACCGGGACCAGCATGGTCGCGGTGATGCGGTGCTTCTCGACCATGTCGAAGAACAGGTCCGGCGTGAAGCCCTTGGGCACGTAGAACGCCCCACCGCGCTGTAGCACCGGGATAAAAAAGCCTGCCGCAGCGTGCGAGAGCGGCGTGCACATCAGCATCCGCAATTCCTCCGGGAACTCCCACTCGGCGGCCTGGATCATGGTCATGCTGGCGCTGGTGCGGTAGCTCGACATCACGCCCTTGGGCTTGCCCGTGGTGCCGCCGGTGTAGTTGATGGAAGCGAGATCGGTGGGCTTCACATCGGGGGCCACCAGGGGCTGTGGCGTGAAGCCATCGGCGAGCGCGAGGTAATCCTTGCCCGCCTCACTGGGCCCGAAGGACAGCAGCTGACGCACGCGGGGCACGCGCTCCTGCAACTCCCGCGCGCGGTTCTCGAACAACGAAGGATCGAAGATCAGAGCCTCTATGCCAGCGTCCTCCAGCACGTAGGCATGATCCTCCAGCGAGCCCATGGGGTGCAGCGGCGTGCCCACACAACCGGCGATCTGCATGGCCGCGATATTGGCGAGCACCTCCGGACGGTTGCCCGAGATATAGGCCACCCGCGAGCCCTTGCCCACACCGCATGCGGCCAGCGCCTGGACCATGCGGCTCACAAGTGCACGCATGCCGGCGTAGGTGATCACCTCGTCACCCAGCACCAGGCAGGGGCGTTCGTGGTAGCGGTTCAAACCATCGATCATCAGGTGCGGCATCAGCGGCGGATCGTAGAGCGCGTCTAGGCTCATGACAGGACTCCGGACAGGGGTTGAGGGCGCG
>CAJADV010000009.1 GCA_903938575.1 uncultured Gammaproteobacteria bacterium | reverse complement strand
TGGCGACGCAAGGACTCCAGCACCTCCACCGAGGGCGGCAGTGCGGAGAAATCCGGATCGGGCTTGCCCGGCAACTGGACGCTGAACCACTGCGTGGTCACGGCATGACGGTCCTTGCGTCCGGCATAGCCCACCGCGCGGGACTCCACGCCCGCCGTGCGTGCCAGCAGTCGCGCCACCCAGTCGGAGTTCTCGCCGGTCTTGCGCACGCGCAGCCACAGATGTTCGCCGGCTGGCTCGGGGGCCATCTCGATACGTTCATCGACACGGAAGTCCGCGGGCTCGGCGCGAATCAGTGCGCTCCCCGCCATAAGGCCCGCGCGCGGGGTGCTGGGTGCGACGCTCATGGATGCAGCCTCAATGCTCCACGGCCGCAACAGCGTTACCGGGAGAGGTCTCGAAACGGGGCGGATGCTCACCGATCACGCTGGCGCCTGGCAAGCGTGGCTCAGAACTGTCCGGGCTCTCCGCGCGCAAACAGCATGGCCGGGTCGCGGAAGCTCTTGAACTCCAGATGATTGCCACTCGGGTCGCGCAGAAACATGGTCGCCTGCTCACCCACCGTACCCTCGAAGCGCACTCGCGGTTCGATCACGAACTCAACGCCCGCATCGCGCAGGCGCACAGCCAGCGCCTCGAAATCGCCCCACGCAAGCACAGGGCCGAAATGCAAGGCCGGCACGTAGTCGCCGTCCACGGCATTGCGTGCACAGGCGGGGTGGTCGGCCGGGTCCACGAGCTGCGCGACCAGCTGGTGGCCCCAGAAATCAAAATCGATCCAGCGCGCCGACTCCCGGCCCGTCGGGCAACCGAGCACGCCGGCATAGAAACCGCGCGAGGCCTCGAGATCCGTGACGGGCAGCGCGAGGTGAAACGGCGCGAGGCTCAAGCCGGTGTCTCCATCCAGGGCAGTGGCGCATCGAGATCAACGTTGCCGCCACTCAGGATCAACCCGGTGCGCCGGCCCGCGAAGTACCCGGGGCGGGCAAGCACCGCCGCCAGCACGGTGGCCGAGGAGGGCTCGATCAGCTGCTTGCAGACCTCCCAGAAGAGTCGCATGGCCGCGACGATCTCGGCCTCAGTGACGGTGATGATGTCCTGCACATCGCGATGGATGATGGCGAAATTCAATTCACCGAGCGAGGTGCGCAGGCCATCTGCGATGGTGCGCGGGTCGGTCTGCAGCAGGCGCTCGCCCGCAGCGAAGGAACGGGCCGCGTCATCGGCGCCACTGGGCTCGGCCCCATAGACGCGGATGGCGGCGTCAAGGCCACGAGCCGCCAGCGCACTGCCCGCGAGTAGCCCTCCACCACCCACCGGCACCACCAGATCATCGAGGCCACCGACCTGCTCGATCAGCTCGAGTGCCGCGGTGCCCTGTCCGGCAATCACGCGTGCATCATCGTAGGGCGGCACGGCGTTGGCGCCGGTGGCCGCGAGTACTGTCGCAAGAGCGGCCTCGCGGGCGGCGAGCGTGGGTTCGCAATCGATGATCCGCGCGCCGTAACGGGCAATGTTCGCACGCTTCGCGCGGTTGGCGTTGGCCGGCACCACGACATGAGCCGCAATGCCACGCAGACGCGCGGCCCAGGCGAGCGCCGCGCCATGGTTGCCCGAGGAATGCGTGGCCACGCCACGCGCGGCCTGATCATCGCTCAGCCCCAGCACAGCATTCACGGCACCACGAGCCTTGAAGGCCCCGGTCTTCTGCAGGTGATCGCACTTGAAAAACAGCCGCGCACCGGAGAGGGCATCGAGTGTGTGGCTGTGCATCACCGGCGTGTGCGGGAGCACAGGTGCGATGCGAGCAGCCGCCGCGCGCACAGCGGCGAAATCGGGCAGCAGGCGTGCGTCGGGCATCAAGGCGTCTCCTCAGGGAACTCGCTTCAGCGCCAGCGCATGTCCGGCGGCAGCGAGGAATTCGTTCTCGGCGCGCAGGTCTTCCTCGACCAGCGGATGCTGCGCGAGCCAGTCCGCAGCCACCTCCAGAGTCCAGCCCTTGCGTGCCGGCAGGATGCGGATGGCCGGCAGACGCTGATCGACACGGATGCGGTTGAACAGGCACGCAAGTCGCAGCACCAGCACCAGCGCCCAGTCGGGCCGAAAACGGTAGCTGGTTGCCTCCGGGACCCGCAGTTTGCGCCGGTGGTTCAGGACCAGGAAGCTCAGCATTGTCTGCTCGCGCCGCGAGAACCCCGGCATGTCGGCGTTCTCGAGGATGTAGGCGCCGTGTTTGTGGTAACCGCTGTGGGATATGGTGAGACCGAGCTCGTGGAGCTCCGCCGCCGCGCGCAGCGCCTGTTCAGCGAACTCCGGCTCCACCACGAGTTGATCGCGCACCTGGGGCAACAACTGGCGGGCGAGCCGCTCCACCCGCGTCGACTGCTGGCGATCGATCTGAAACTGCTTGCACAGATAATCGATGGTCTTGCGACGGGTGTCCTCGTATTGGCCCTGATCGGCCAGCTCGTAGAGGACGCCCTCCTTCAGCGCGTAGTCCGAGACATGCAGCTGCTGGATCCCGAGCTCAAGGAAGGCCGCGTGGAGGATGGCGAGGCCGCCCGGGAAAACCGGCTGCCGATCGCCGCTCAGGCCCACGTCGGCGAGCGCCTCGACCTTGCGCCCCGTAATCATGTGACGTACCAGCCTCTGAATGCCTTCGAGCGTGATCAGGTGATCACCCGGCATCAGAGCATCGATGGCAGCCGACACATAACGGACCGTGCCGGAACTGCCCACCGCCTCGTCCCAGCGGCCGGCACCGAAGCCCTCGGCAAGATGCTGGATTTCTGCCCGCGCCAGGGTGAGGGCGCGCTCGTAGCGGTCCTCGGTCACGCGACGATCCGGGAAAAAACGCTCGCTCATCGACACGCAGCCGATGAACAGGCTCTCGATCCGCTTGGCTGAGCGCTTGCCGACGATGAATTCCGTCGAACCACCACCGATATCGATCACCAGACGACGGACACTCGTGCCCGCGTGCCCCTTCACCACGCCGAGAAAGATCAGGCGACCCTCTTCCTGGCCCGAGATGACGTCGATGGGCACGCCAATGACGCGCTCGGCGCGCTCGAGGAAGTCCGTGGCGTTGCGGGCCGCTCGCAGTGTGTTGGTGCCGACCACGCGGAGGTTCTGGCGCGGGACGTTGCGCACCTGCTGGGCAAAGACGCCCAGGCTCTCGAGGGCGCGGGTCATCACGTCCTCGTCCAGCAGGCCGTCGTGCTGCAGGCCCTGGGCGAGGCGCACGGTGTCTTTGCGACGGTCGATCGTGACCAGCCGCCCCTCGTCCAACCGCCCCACCAGCAAGTGGAAACTGTTGGACCCGAGGTCGAGCACGGCGCAGACGGAGCGGTTTTCCTCGGTCATCTGTGGGGGATTTACCTTGCCCGGGGTATCGACGCTGTCATTACACTGTCAGATCGGAAGTCATACTTGCCGGACGAGCCCCGTTGCGCACGCAGGCCGGGCTCATCCGCAGGCGGCAGAGTGTAATCGCTGGACTCCCGTTTTCAATGACACATGGATCATACGGAGTAGCCAATGCCCTCGCGCCGCAAGCCACTGCCGATCTTCGCCAAGGAGCTCAGCTGGCTGTCCTTCAACGCCCGCGTGCTGCAGGAGGCCGAAGATCCCTCGGTGCCACTGATCGAACGCGTCCGGTTCATGGGGATCTTCTCGAACAATCTGGACGAGTTCTACCGCGTGCGCTATGCCGACGTGCGGCGGCTCGCGGTGTTCAGCAAGGGCCGCGAAAAGGCTTCCTGGGAAAAACTCCTCGACGACATACGCGATGCCTCCGGCGACCTGCAGGCGCGCTTTGACGCCGTCTACCGCAACTGCCTGTCAGAACTGCGCGAAAACAACATCTACCTGGTCGATGAGCGTCAGCTGGACGTCCAGCAGCGCGAGTTCGTGACGCGCTACTTCTACAGCCGCGTGCTGCCTGAACTGGCACCGCTCATGATCTCGGACACCACCGCCTCGCCGCAGCTCGAGGATGGCTGGATATACCTCGCCGTGCGGCTGCAACTGCGCGGCGGCAACACGCGCTACGCGATCGTGAACATCCCCACCGACCGCCTCGAGCGCTTCGTCGTCATTCCCTCCCTTGCATCCCAGCCCCAGAGACAAGTGATCCTGGTGCTGGACAACATCATCCGCGCCTGCCTGCAGGCGGTTTTCCGCGGCACCTGCGATATCCAGACCGCCGAGGCCTACACGATCAAGGTGACGCGCGACGCGGAGCTGGAAATGGGCGAGGGCATCACGCAGAGCGTGGTCGACGCGGTGTCCAACAGCCTGAAAAAGCGCAAGCAGGGCGACCCGGTGCGACTCGTCTACGACCGGCGCATGCCTGCGGACCTGCTGGATACGCTGGTGCGGCGGCTGCGACTGGGGGGCTACGACAATGTGCTGCCAGGGGCCCGCTACCACAACTCCAAAGACTTCATGGATTTCCCCAACCTCGGGCCCAAAACCCTGGAGAGCCGGCCGCTCGGACAACTTCCGGTGCGGCGCATCGAGCGGCAGGGAAACATCCTCGATGCCATCGCCGAGCGCGACATCCTGCTGAACTACCCCTACCACTCCTTCCGCTACGTCGAGCAGATGATCAGCACCGCGGCAATAGACCCCGCCGTGCGCGCCATCTCGATCACGCTCTACCGGGTAGCCAAGAACTCCCACATCGGCCGCTCACTGGTCTGCGCGGCAGCCAACGGCAAGGAAGTCACCGCCATCGTCGAGTTGCGTGCGCGCTTCGACGAGGCCGCAAACCTCAGCTGGGCGCAGCGTCTCGCGGAAGCGGGCGTGAAGGTGATCTTCGGCATACCCGGGCTGAAGGTACACTCCAAACTGATCATGGTGAGCCGGCAGGAGGGCTCTGCGATACGCCGCTACGTGCATATCGGCACCGGGAACTTCAACGAAAAAACGGCGCGCATCTACACCGATATCAGCCTCTTCAGCGCCAACCAGGAAGTGGCCGAAGACGTGGCCAACGTCTTCGATTTCATCCACCACACCTACCGCCGCCACAAGTTCCGCCACCTTGCCGTCTCGCCACTGAACAACCGCTCGCTCTTCCTGCGACTGATCCACACCGAGATCGTGAACGCGCGTGCCGGCCGACCGGCCGAGATTTTCCTGAAATGCAACAACCTGGTCGACGAGGACATCGTCGCCAGGCTCTACGAGGCGAGCGAAGCCGGTGTCAGGATCCGCGCCATCGTGCGCGGCATGTGCTCCCTGATGGCAGGCGTCGAGGGCTTCAGCACCAATATCGAGGTGATCAGCATCGTCGACCGCTTCCTCGAACACAGCCGGATCTACATCTTCCACAACGGCGGCGAGCCGCGTTACCTGATGTCATCCGCGGACCTGATGACGCGCAACCTCGACCACCGCGTGGAAGTGACCGCGCCCATCTATGACCCCGAAGCCCAGAGCGTCGTACAACGGCTTATGGATACGCTGTGGAACGACAACGTGAAGGCACGCATCATCTCGGGGCAGCAGGAAAACGAGTATCGGGCGCGCGGGACCCGCAAGCGATTCAGGTCACAGGATGTGCTGGCGCGGCTCTATGCCGAGGACGAGCATCAGCAGGACCAGGATGCCGCGGAACCCGGCTAGCGGGAGGGGCGTACGCGATCGCCACACGGCGTCCTTAGCCCTTGCTGCCACCCATGCAGGCGGGCGATTGCGGCGCCTCGCCGGCCAAGGCACTCCACTCGGCGGCGGTGTAGGTGTGCAGCGCCAGGGCGTGCACGCCGCCCTTCAACTCCTCGGCGAGCACGGCATAGACCTGCTGGTGTCGGGCCACGGCCCGCTTGCCCTCGAAGGCGCTGCAGGCGAGCACCACCCGGAAGTGCGTCTCCGAACCCCGCGGCACGTTGTGGCCGTGGCTTTCGTTCTCGACCTCGAGGTGGGCGGGAGCGAAGGTCTGCTCCAGCTTGCTCTGGATGGTGTCACGCACGCTCATCGTCGCTGATTCCCGGCTGTTGGAGGACTCTACAGGCGCCTTGCGGCCGCATTTCGCTGTCGGCCCGGGCACGCACGATCGGATGATAGCCACAACCCACGGCAACAGCGACCACGGCTCCCGTCACGAGCGCGGACTGCTCTCTCTGCTGCCAAATCTTCGCGTCGATGCGCTGCGCTTTCGGCGCGGACCCAGATGCGCTCTACACCCGGAAACCGTGGGTATGTCGGCGTGCCGCACCGCATTACGCGACGCTCGCGCGCGGCCCCTGAGACTCAGTACATCAGCGAGAAGAGCTTGCGCTGGTACTCGGCGGCAAGCGGATCGCCCTTGCCGAGAGCGCGGATGATATCGAGCAGCGTCTTGCGTGCCTCGCCACCGCGGAACTCGCGGTCTGCCGCCACGATCCCGAAGAGCAACTCCAGCGACTCGCGCTGACGCCCGGCCTGACTGAACTGCACCGCGAGTTGGAAGCCGAGATCCTTGTCGCCGGGCGCGTTCTCGAGCGCAAGAAGAAGAGACTGGATCTCGGGGGTATCGGAGGCCTGCTGCTTCAATTCGAGATCGGCGAGCAGCCGCTCGTAATCGGCGTCTTGTTCCACCATCGGAATGGCACCGAGTACGGCCTGTGCTTCCTCCAGACGAGCAGTCTGGATCAGGATTTCCGCATAGACCTTGGCGATATCGGGGCGCTTGCTGGACAGTTCCCAGGCGCTACGCGCGGGAAGAGCGGCAGCCGCAGCATCGCCGCCCTCGAGCAGTTCGAGCGCCTCGCCGAACAGGATGTCCCAGGGTTTGGGCAGGTGCTTCTCGAGCATTGCGCGCACCGCGGACTCGGGCTGAGCACCGACGAAGCCGTCCACGGGCTGACCATCCTTCATGAGCACGACGGTGGGCAGGCTGCGCACCCCGAACTGGCCGGCGATCGCCTGCTGCTCGTCGCAGTTCACCTTGGCGAGCAGCAAGCTGCCCTCGTTCTCGCGAGCTACTTTTTCCAGGATCGGCAATAGCGCCTTGCAGGGCGCGCACCAGTCGGCCCAGAAATCTACAAGGACCAGTTGCTTGAAAGAGGCGTCGATAAGCGCCTGCTGGGCGTTCTCGCGGGTGACCTCGATGGACAGCTCGGACATGTCGGGGTTTCCTCGGAAAAATTCCGGCCGCGGGGCGACCGGTCAGGGAATCAGTCGATACGGCCGTCTTTGGCCAGCCGCTCGAAATAGTTCTGGACCGCCGCGGCCTTCATATGACCCGCGCTGGACAACCCTCCGTGGTTCACGAAGAGGGTCTTGCCATCGGCATCAAGCAGCACCACCGAGGGAATACCCTTATCGATGGGGTTGCCGTATTCCTCAACGAGATCGAGATTGCGGTGGAACATGCCAACATCAACATGAACAACCTTGAAGGCATCGGCGAGCACGGGTGCGAGGCCAGGGCTCAGGTAGTGTGCCTCCAGCCCCCGGGAGTCCGAGCACCAGTTGGCGCCGAAGGTGAGCAGGATGCGCTTGCGGCCGGGGTTGTCGGCTATGGCGGCCGCAATGGCCGCGCGCGCGTCGGATTTCTCATCGTAGGGGCGGGGATTATTGTCCGGCGCAGAAGAGGCACAGGCATTCAGGCCCAGCACCAGCAATGCGGCTGTTATCAGACGTGGGACCGTGATGGAAAAAAAGGAAACGCACACAGCTGCCGAACCCGAGGTCATCTGCACTAAGCCCCGTAGGAAGGACCTGCGCTGCCCTCTGCAGGCATCGCATCCGAAAAATGATGAGTGTCGACGTAGCTTTTGTCGAGCCACCAGCTCGAGGGCGTGACGTTGCTACGCCGGCGTTCGATGCCGCTGCGCCTTGCGTCGTAGGTGCGGCCTTGCGCCTCGCGGCGATCCACGCCGCTGCGCCTGTCGAGGAAAATCAGGTCCGCAGCGGGCGCTTCAGCTGGGGCCGCGCTGGGCGTGCCCGCAGCCTGCGATCCGGGATTCTCCGTCGACGGCGTATCGCGCTTGCTTCTGCGGTCTTTCAGGTGCATGGCAGGCGCTCCTTCCCGTCTGTTCCCAGTGTTCCACGTCTTGCCGTGAGCTTAACGGGTTCTACCGCGCTCGGGCACCCCTTTTTTTATCTGG
>CAJADV010000008.1 GCA_903938575.1 uncultured Gammaproteobacteria bacterium | reverse complement strand
CGGCGGTTTTCAAGACCGCTGCCTTAAACCACTCGGCCACCTCTCCTCAAACCACTCGTACCAGAGCCCGCTTCAGGGGGTCTCTGCCGCCTCAGACACAGGCTCCTCTGCTATACGCGGTGCCCGCCCGATCCGCGGATCGTTTGCCGAGCGCGGGGGACGCGCTCGAGTCGACTCCGGGATTTGTACCGGAGGGAAGCTCGAGGGGTCAATCACCAATGACTCGGTGATTATCTCAAGTTCCTGCACCGGACGGGGGCTGATGCGTGGGTCGTTGGTCACGCGGCCGACGACACGTTCACGTGGAAGTGGGCTCGGCACGGCTGCTGCCGCTACCATTACCACACGAGGCGCAGGAGCCTGCGGTGTCGGGGCAGGGCGCTGGACTGCAGGCTGAGTAGCCACTGCGATGGGTGCCTGCGCCTCCTCGGTGTAAGCGCCTTCATCTGATTGCTCGCTATGCGCTTGCTCAGGTTCCTGTCCTTCTGCCAGCGCCTCATCGGGCTCTCGGTTCGTCTCCGGAAGTACCCGGGGGCTCGCTACGGACTCTTCCTGGTCCTGCTCATCGCCCGTTTCATCCAATAGCTCTATCTGGTCAGAATCAGAATCAGACTCGGACGACTCGGTTTCCGTGCGCTCGCCACTGCGGCGGCGACCACGTCCACGGCGGCGACGGCGTCCGGTTCTCTCTGCCTCGGTGCCGTTGTCAGGGGTCTGATCAGTCCGATTTTCCTCGCTCAATTGAGCCGGCAATACGTCCAGATCTTCGTCCCGATCTGCCTCCGCGGCATCGACGATCTGCGGGCTCTGCTCCGATGCCTCTCCGCGACGCCGCGGGGCGCGACTCGGGGGTCGGACGTCGGAGGGACGACGCGACGGTGCATCTGCCTCGGCTGCGCCGCTGCGGTCTCTGCCGCGGCCACGTTCTGCGCGTTCCGGGCGCTCCTCGCGAGCAGGACGTTCATCACGAGCAGCACGTTCCTCACGAGCGGGGCGGTCCTCTCTCGGGGGACGCTCCGCGCCGCGTTCACCGCGAGCCCCGCGCTCGTTGCGCGGTGTGCGCTCGCCACGCTCCTGGTTCGGAGCGCGCTCCATACGATCGGCACCTTCGGCGCGATCTCCCTGGGCTTCCTGTGAACCCGAGCCCGAGCGCGACCGGCTGCCTCCTCGACGTCCGCGTCGACCGCGGCGCTCCCCGCCCTCGTCTCGGCGTGGTGATTCTGTCTCGCTCGCCTCGATGGGCTGCTGCTGGGGCTCGGCAATGACTTCCGAGGAAGTCCCCCCACCGAACAGCCGGCGCAGAAGTGAGCCGACGATGCCGGGTTTTTTCGCTTGCACCGCAATCTCGACAGGTGCTTGTGCCGGTGCTGGCGCCGGAGCCGGAGCTGCTGCGGGCTGCGGAGCTGGTTTCATTGGCGATATGCCCTGTACTGCAGCTACCGGAAGCTTTGCCGGGGGGGCCGCCAACGCCGCCGGGTCCATGGGCTCGGGGGGCAGAGGTATCAGTGCAAAGCTGTCTTCGTCAGTTTGCAAAAGCGTGTTGTCGTCACGCAGGCGCTGCACCTCGAAGTGCGGGGTTTCCATGTTCGGGTTCGGGATGATCAACACGCGAATTCGATTGCGCTGTTCCATCTCGATGATCGCGCGCCGCTTCTCGTTCAGCAGGTAGGAGGCGATGTCTACCGGCACAATGGCGCGGATCTGTGCACTTCGGTCTTTACCAGCCTCTTCCTGCATCAAACGCAGGACCGAGAGGGCCAACGACTTGGTGTCACGGATGCTGCCCTGCCCGCTGCAGCGCGGGCAGACAACAGAACTGGTCTCCTCTAGCGACGGACGCAGCCGCTGGCGCGACATTTCCATCAGCCCGAAGCGGGAGATCCTGCCGGTCTGAATCCGGGCGCGGTCGGGTTCGAGCGCGGTACGAAGTCGGTTTTCGACCTCTTTCTGGTTGCGGGCGCTGCTCATGTCGATGAAATCGATCACGATCAGGCCGCCCATATCGCGAAGGCGTAACTGGCGTGCGATCTCGTCTGCTGCTTCGAGGTTCGTCTGAAGCGCCGTCTCTTCGATGTCGCTCCCTTTGGTTGCCCGCGCGGAGTTGATATCGATCGCGACCATCGCCTCGGTGGGGTCGATCACGATTGCCCCGCCTGAGGGGAGTTTTACTTCGCGCTGGAAGGCCGTTTCGATCTGGGACTCGATCTGGTAGCGATTGAACAGCGGCATCGAGTCCTGGTAGAGCTTGACCCTGCTGCGGTAGTTGGGCATCACCAGATCAATGAATTCGAGTGCCTTGTCGAGTGAATCCTTGGAGTCGATCAGGACTTCATCTATGTCTTGACGCAGGTAATCCCGGATGGCCCGGATGACGACGTTGCTTTCCTGGAAAATAAGGAAGGGCGCGCGCCGGTCTGCGGTCGCGGCAATGGAACTCCAAAGGTGGAGCAGGTAGTCGAGATCCCACTGCAGTTCTTCGGCGCTGCGGCCTACGCCTGCCGTGCGGATGATGACGCCCATACCTTCGGGCAGTTTGAGGGATTCCAGTGCATCCCGGAGCTCGATGCGCTCATCGCCCTCGATGCGGCGGCTGATGCCACCGGCGCGCGGGTTGTTGGGCATCAGCACCATGTAACGCCCGGCAAGACTGATGAACGTGGTCAGGGCTGCGCCCTTGCTGCCGCGCTCTTCTTTCTCTACTTGAACGACGATCTCTTGGCCTTCCCGCACCAGATCGCGGATTTTGAGCCTCGATTGGCCGTCATCGGCACCGCCGGCAAAGTACTCGCGCGCGATTTCCTTAAGTGGCAGGAACCCGTGTCTCTCCGCACCGAAGTCCACGAAAGCGGCTTCGAGGCTGGGTTCTACGCGGGTTATTCGGCCCTTATAGATGTTGGACTTGGTCGAGATCCTGTTGCGGTTCTCGATATCAAGATCGTATAGACGCTGGCCGTCGACAAGGGCTACGCGCAACTCCTCGGCATGAGTTGCGTTGATGAGCATTCTTTTCATGGCTTCCAATTTCCTCCAGACGGTTGCGGGAGGACCTTGGCGCCTGCATTCACGGCTCGTGCCCGCCTTTTCAGGCGACACGCCGTAACGAGCTTTCTCGTTGCCTTTAAGTCTGGCCGACGACACTTCAGTCGCCGCTGGCGTCCCTCTCTGGCGCGGTTCCGGGCCTGTGGGGCTTCGGGTGCGGCACATCTGCGAGAGACGCGTATCAGTCCTTTCCGGACGAGCGGGGGTGCCACCCATGTGGCCCTCCCGCGGAAATCTCGACACGCTGTTTGCTGCCGTAAACGCGGTACGCTTAGGGTCCCGTTCACTGCAAAAAAAAGCCGCTAGCCGCGCGACGGATGTTCCTGAATACGGCGGCTTGCTGCCCGCTTTCGACTCGCTTGGTCATCGATGCGCCTGCCTGCAACGGAGGGTCCTCTCGCTTGTGGCGGGGGCTCTGGTCGGGCTTCGCGGCGCTCGGCGCGAGTACGAAAGCAGGCCGGAGTATAGCAATGCTTGTTAAGTGCTTCAATTGGCTAAAAAAACCGATAGACTGACGGTATGTCTGACGAATTTGCAGCCACCCCTCTCGGGGCTAGAGTCATTGAGGTCTCCGCCGAGGAGGCCGGTCAGCGACTCGACAACTTCCTGATAGCCCGATTGAAGGGCGCGCCACGCTCTCTTGTTTACAGGGTGGTGCGCAGCGGGGAGGTCCGGGTTAACAGTGGCCGGGTCCGGCCCGACCGGCGGCTTGAATCCGGTGATCGCGTCAGGGTTCCCCCCATCAGGCTCGCCGAACGTGCCCCGGCCATTCCCTCTGCCTCACTTAGCCAAGAACTTGGGAAACGTGTGGTTTTTGAGAACGAAGGGCTGTTGGTTATCGACAAGCCAAGCGGGCTTGCTGTTCACGGCGGCAGTGGTCTTAGTCTTGGTTTGATCGAGGCGCTTCGGGCCATGCGGCCTGATTGCCCGTCCCTTGAATTGGTCCATCGCCTCGATCGGGACACCTCGGGCTGTGTGATGGTTGCCAAGAAGCGCTCGTTCCTGCGACACCTGCATGCGGGCCTGCGGGAAGGTCGAATCACCAAAACGTATCTGGCTCTCGTCATGGGAAACTGGCCTTCCCAAAGGACTCGGGTCACGGCGCCTTTGGAGAAGAACACCGTCAGTTCGGGGGAGCGCGTTGTGCGTGCCGACGATTCTGGCAAGGCAGCGGAGACCCGCTTCAGAATCCTGCGGCAGTTCACGGATGCCACTCTTGTAGAGGCCAAGCCGCTCACGGGTCGAACCCACCAGATCCGGGTTCATGCCCAGATTTCGGGCCACCCGATTGCCGGGGATGACAAATACGGAGACCGTGATTTCGACAAGCGGATGCGAGCGCTCGGGCTTCGTCGTCTGTTCTTGCACGCGTTTGGGCTTGGTTTCGAGTTGCCTTCCGGGGAGCGACTCGAGATCGAGGCTCCGCTGGATCCAGCACTCAGCCGGTTTTTAGATCAACTCCCCCCATGAGCCCGCCGCGTCTGTTCATCTTTGACTGGGATGGCACCCTGACTGACTCGGTGGCGCGGATCGTTGGCTGCCTTGGGTCTGCTGCCCGGGAAATTGGACTTCGGGTGCGCAGTGAGACTGCCTATGGCGAGGTTATCGGTCTGGGTCTTCCAGAGGTGATTCGCCGGCTATACCCGGAGTTGCCAGAAGATATTGCTGGCGTTTATCGGGATCGTTATGCCGCGCATTTCATCGCTGCCGACACGGAGCCTTCTGCGTTTTTCCCGGGTGCCCTCGAGGCCTTGCATGTGCTCCGCGCCCGCGGGCACTTGCTCGCCGTCGCCACCGGCAAGAGCCGTCGTGGCCTGGATCGGGTTCTGGGGTGTCACGGGCTGGAGGGTTTTTTCGATGCCACACGCTGCGCCGATGAGACGGCTTCAAAGCCTGATCCGCGCATGCTGACGGAGATCTTTGCCGAGTTGGGGACAGACCCGGCCGACTCTTTGGTAGTCGGTGACACCGAATTCGACATGGAGATGGCGGCCCTCGCTGGCGCCCGGCGGATCGGCGTGAGCTACGGCGTCCACGCCCCCGATCGGCTTGCCCGGCACGGTACGGAAAAGATCATTAGCGGTATTGCTGAGCTGTTGCTTTGACCAAGGGTTCAGGCGGCCAGAACCGGCAGGCCGAAGAGGCCGAGGAATTCGGTCAGCCTGATCAGGGGTAAGCCCTCCAGCGCGGTGGGGTCTTCGATCGCAAGCCGACGGAACAGCGCTATCCCGAGACCTTCGACCTTGAAGCTGCCTGCGCAATCGAGTGGCCGCTCCCGTTCGACGTAGGCGAGGATGGCTTTGTCCGTCAATTCCCGGAACTCGACCGTACAGATTTCGACGCTGCTTCTGGACTGGCCGCTTGCCGTATCCAGAACACTGAGTCCCGTGAGGAACCGGACCTCCCGCCCAGAGGCAGCCCTGAGTTGGCGGCACGCCTGCTCGATGGAGCCCGGTTTGTTCAGCGTGGTTCCACCAAGTATGCCTACCTGATCCGACCCTATAACCAGGGCATCGGGGAAGACCGAGGCCGCCATTTCCGCCTTTTTCAGGCTGAGTCGCCAAACAAGTGCCTCGCCGCTCTCGCCTGGAAGAGGGGATTCATCAATGTCGGGCTGCCAAGTCTCAAACTCTAGTCCGAGCCGTCGGAGCAGGGCGCCCCTGTAGGGAGATGATGATGCAAGAACGAGGGTTCTCACGCAGGCTCCTCTCTTGTCCGTCGGCCTCCGGTGTCACAAAGGACAAAAAGTGCCGGATTTCCAAGTCTTTGATTTTTGACACTGCAGGGTGCCCCACCTATTATCCGCGCCCTATGTTGAACAGCGCGCTTCCCAAGCAGGCGGATCTTCGCAGACTCGCAGCGGGGTCTGCCAGTGTTACCGGACAGGTGGCGTTGGCTGACTTGGCCCGGCTCGAGGGTGTTCTCAGCAACAGCAGCGGCGTTGTGGAAGTGTCGCTGCAACTTGGGGTGGATGAAGAAGGGTACCGTTCGCTGACGGGCAAGATTTCCGCGGCGCTGCATGTGGAGTGCCAGCGGTGTCTTGAGAGTGTGAGATTAGAGGTCGTAGCTCCCGTCTCCTTGGCGCTGGTCTGGGCGGAGAAGCAAATTCCGTCCCTGCCGTCCCGGTACGAGGGTTTGGTGGTAGGAACCGAGCCGGTCGACCTTTATGAATTGGTAGAAGAAGAATTACTGCTTTCGCTGCCTTTGGTGCCTGCGCACCCTCCCGGTCAGTGCCCTTCGCGCTTGACCGGTTCGAAGGAGGATTTTGAGGCACCGTCGCGGCGCAACCCTTTCGCGCTATTGCGCGGAGGAGAGGACGGGTGAGGGGAGAACCCTGACACCTGTCGGTAACGGAAGAATTGGTTAACATGGTCGGGGTGTCGGGCTTCCCGAGCCGACTGAAACGGTTTCAAGACAAAGAGGATATCTCCATGGCAGTTGGTCAGGCCCGTATGACGCGTTCGCGTCGTGGCATGCGCCGTTCACACGACGCTCTCAGCGCAACTGCGCTCTCCACCGATGCGACCTCTGGTGAAGTCCATCGTCGTCACCACGTGAGCCCCGATGGCTTCTATCGTGGCAAGAAAGTCGTCGAAACCAAGAACGACTGATTGCGCGACTCGGCCGGCCTGCTTCACAGCGGGCTGGTTGAATTGCGAGAGAGCATAACCGCGAGATGAGCAATCGCTTCGCGTGCATCTTCCCCGGTCAGGGCTCCCAGCACGTGGGGATGCTCTCTGAAGCGGCAATCGAGTTTCCCTCGGTCCGCCAAGCCTTTGACGAGGCTTCGGCGGTGGTCGGATACGACCTGTGGGATCTCGCGCAGGCGGGCCCACAAGAGCATCAGAATCTCACGGAACGCACCCAACCCCTCATCCTTACCGCGAGCGTAGCCCTGTGGCGCTTGTGGTGTGGAAGTGGCGGTGAATCGCCGGCATTTCTGGCCGGACATAGCCTTGGTGAATTCTCGGCCCTTGTTTGTGCTGACGCGCTGGATTTTCAGGATGCAGTGGCTTTGGTCCGTAATCGCGGCAGGTATATGCAGGAGGCGGTGCCCGTGGGGCAGGGTGCGATGGCTGCGGTGCTCGGTCTTGATGGTTATCTGGTTGCCGAGGCGTGTGCCGAGTCTGCTCAGGGGCAAGTCGTCGATGCCGTAAACATCAACGCGCCCGGGCAAGTGGTCATCGCCGGTCATGTCGCGGCAGTCGATCGGGCTATCGCCGCGTGCAAGGCGCGTGGTGCGCGCCGAGCCTTGTCGTTGCCGGTAAGCGCTCCTTTCCATACGAGCCTCATGAAGCCCGCGGCCGACCGGTTAGCGACTGATTTGTCCGCTATCGCCATTCGCCCCCCGCTCGTCCCCGTGGTGCACAATGTCCACGGCAAGCCGGAAACTGACCCCGGCGTTATCCGCGAACTGCTGGTGAGGCAGATATACAGCCCCGTTCAGTGGGTTGCGTGTGTAGAGTTCATGCGCGACAACGGCGTTGCGAGGTTTGCAGAGATCGGGCCTGGAAAAGTTCTCTGCGGCCTGTGCAAGCGCATTGATTCCTCCCTGATGTGCGTCGGGGTGGAAGATCCTGTTGAATTTGCCGGAGCCCTCGCGGCTTCTAACCCCTGAATCACAGAGATCCGCTCTGATGCAGCGAACCTGCCTTGTGACTGGCGCCAGTAGGGGGATCGGTGCGGCCATTGCTGCCAAACTGGTTTCTGATGGACACCTTGTGATTGGCACAGCGACCACGGAAGCAGGAGCTGCCCGGATCACGGAGGCTCTGGGTTCCTCCGGCGCGGGACATGTGCTTGACGTGCGCTCCCCCGAAAGTGCCGAGGCGCTTCTTCAATTGGTGGCTGAACGCTACGGCCCCCCCCTTGTTCTGGTAAACAATGCGGGGATTACTCAGGACAATATCCTGATGCGCATGAAGGACGCAGAGTGGAGTCAGGTGATCGACACTAACCTCGGCTCGATTTACCGGCTCAGCAAGGCCGTCCTGCGCGCCATGACCAAGGCCCGCTGGGGCCGCATCGTGAACGTAAGTTCGGTAGTCGGCTCCATGGGTAATGCGGGGCAGACGAACTACGCCGCCAGCAAGGCAGGCATGGAGGGTTTTTCGCGCTCTTTGGCGCGCGAAATAGGATCCAGATCTATCACGGTGAACTGCGTCGCGCCGGGTTTTATCGACACGGACATGACCCGCGAGCTACCTGATGCGCAGCGTGCGAGGCTCCTCGATCAGATTCCGCTTGGGCGTCTTGGTGATGCCTCAGAGGTGGCTGCCGTGGTAGCCTTCCTTGTGTCGGAAAGTGCCGGTTACGTAACCGGCGAGACTATCCACGTGAACGGTGGGCTCTACATGGCCTGAGTTTTCGCAGTGATGTCAAGATTTCAACAGGACTTGCGGATCGGGTTACAATCCGTCCGCCGTCCCTTCGGCAAAGAGGCCAGCACCGGGAGCCTCAGCGTATTCACCCCCCAGAGGAGCACTGGACCACAATGAGCAGCATCGAAGAACGCGTAAAGAAAATCGTCGCCGAACAGCTTGGTGTCAAGGAAGAAGATATCCAGAACACCGCTTCTTTCGTCGAGGACCTCGGCGCGGATTCGCTGGACACCGTCGAGCTCGTCATGGCTCTCGAAGAAGAATTCGAGACTGAGATCCCCGACGAAGACGCAGAAAACATCACCACAGTGCAGCACGCGATCGACTACGTCGAATCGCATTCCTGAGAGATCTCCTTCCGCTGCAGACGACGTTCCTCGGGTGCCGCCTGCGCGCGCCCGGGGAACCTTGAAATACCCTTGCAGCGTTTCTCTGCTCCCGGTCAACGCGCCGGATTATGAGTGGTAGATTCGCCTCGCATCGGGCTTGCAAACCGGGGTCAGCGCGGATTACGGGCAGCGCGATCCGTGATCGGAGAGTGTCTTCATGAAAAGGCGCGTCGTCGTTACCGGTATCGGGATGGTCACTCCACTCGGTAACAACGTGCACGACACTTGGTCTGGCATTGTCAATGGCAAGAGCGGTATCGGCCCCCTCGAGCATTTCGATGTGTCGGCCTACACCACACGGTTCGGCGGTTCGGTTCGAGGTTTCGACCCGGCACTCTTTCTCCCTCCCAAAGAAGTCCGCAAGTTTGACGACTTCATTCTCTACGGATTGGGTGCTGCGGCGCAGGCCATTGAAGACTCGGGGCTGGTGATTGACGAGGAAATGGCCCCGCGAGTGGGCGCCGCCATCGGTTCTGGCATTGGGGGCATTGCTTCCATAGAAAAGAACGCGCTCATCGTTGCGGATTCCGGGCCTCGCCGGATATCGCCGTTCTTCGTACCCGGCTCCATCACGAACATGATTTCCGGCTACCTGTCCATTCGCTACGGATTCTGCGGTCCCAATCTTGCGGTTACGACGGCGTGTACCACTGGGACGCACAACATTGGTCTCGGTTATCGGCTCATTGCGTGGGGCGAGGTGGACGCGATGATCGTTGGCGGTTCCGAAATGGCGACGACACCGGTTGGTCTTGGTGGTTTCGCGGCCTCACGCGCGCTGTCTACTCGAAATGATGACCCGGCCGGGGCCAGTCGACCGTGGGACCGTGACCGTGATGGGTTCGTGCTAAGTGATGGTGCTGGAATCCTGGTGCTGGAGGACTTGGAATCCGCGCGCCGCAGGGGGGCCAATATCTACGCGGAGATCATTGGTTTTGGCATGAGCGGAGACGCCTACCACATGACGCTCCCGCCTGATGATGGGCGCGGCGCTGCGGCTTCTATGGCGAACGCACTGCGTGATGCCTCGATTGCGCCGGCAGACTTGCATTACATCAATGCACACGGGACTTCGACGCCCGCGGGCGACGTTGCCGAGAGCCGTGCGGTACAGCGGGTTCTTGGTGCGGCGGCCGATGGGGTCGCGATGAGCTCCACGAAATCCATGACCGGGCATCTTCTGGGTGCGGCGGGATCTGTTGAGGCCATTTTCAGCGTGCTCGCAATTCGCGATGGCGTCGCGCCTCCCACGATCAATCTCGACAACCCCGATCCCGAGTGCACCTTGAACTATGTCCCTCATGTTGCCCAAGAGCGTGTCATCGATGTCGCGCTGTCCAATTCTTTCGGTTTCGGCGGGACCAACGGGTCCGTCGTATTCCGCCGCATCTGACCGAGCCTGAATCCACTTGAGCCCTCGCGATCTGCTGGTCTGGGTAAACGGCGAGCGCGGAGCGGCGCTGGATCCGCGTGATCGTGGAATCGCATTCGGCGATGGACTTTTCGAGACCATGCGCTATGGCTCCAGCGGGATTTCTCTTCTCGACTACCATCTGAGGCGACTCGAGACGGGCGCGACTCGCCTGCGGATCCCATACGACGCCGAGCTGCTGCGCAACGAAGTCACGACCGTTATGGAGGCTGCACGCGCGGAGATTCCTCAAGGCGTGTTGAAGCTTGTGCTGACCCGCGGCGTGGGGCAGCGAGGTTACCGCGTCACCCCGGGTATGTTGCCCACGCGGGTTGTCACGGCATCGGCTTTGCCGTCTAACCCACCGACCTGGGCGTCGGCGGGAGTTGCCGTCCGCTTTTGCGATTTGCGCATGGGCGCGAACCCACTGCTTGGGGGGCTCAAACACCTGAATCGCCTCGAGCAAGTCATGGCCCGACTTGAGTGGGATGACCCCTCCATAGCGGAGGGGCTGCTCGCCGATTCGCGGGGACGCATCGTTGAGGGTGTCTCTACCAATCTCTTCATCGTGAATGGGGGGCGGCTGCTCACGCCTGTGATCGACACCTGTGGCGTTGCCGGTGTCATGCGCCAGTACCTTATCGATCGCGCTCCGGAGATTCTGGGAATGGCCGTTGATGTCACCGGTTGCGAGCGCGGTATGCTGACCGGTGCTCGCGAACTGTTCCTGTGTAATGCGGTTATAGGTGTCTGGCCAGTGTCCCGCCTTGGCGACAGGGCTCTGCAGGTAGGTACTCTCACGCGAAAGGTCCGTGATCATGTCGAGCAGTTCTTCGGCGCCTGAGGGGCTCTGGCGCTTGCCGCTCGCGCTGGTGCTCGGCTGCTTGCTGCTGGCCTGGAGCGCGGTAATCGGTATCCGTGGCTGGCTTGATGCCCCGCTGAACCTGCGTGAGGCTGTGGTGATGGAGATTCCCGAGGGAGGCAACCTCACGCGGTTTGTCTCCAGCCTGCACGACAGGGGTGTTCTGATGCATCCCGTTGTGTTGCGTCTTCAGGCCCGCCTCGATGGCGTTGCCAATCGCGTGCGGGCAGGTGAATACCAACTGGACCCTGGGCTGACCGCCCGTCAGTTGCTCGCCAAGCTGATATCGGGTGAGGTGGTGCAGTACGCCATCACAGTGGTCGAGGGAACTACGACAGCTGCCATGCTCGACATCCTTCGAGCGCAGCCTAAGCTGCAGAAAACCTTGCGTCCGGGCGCATCGTCCTCGCTGATTCAAGAACTCTCGCTGCAGGCCCCCGTCGCTGGTTCCCCGGAGGGTTTGTTTTTTCCTGATACCTACCATTTTCACCTCGGCATGTCGGATCGTGACCTGCTTCTGCTGGCGCACCGCCGGATGCATGAGATCCTCGAGGCAGAGTGGGCCATGCGCGCGCCTGACCTGCCGTACAGGAATTCCTATGAGGCACTGATCATGGCCTCCCTGATCGAGCGTGAGACAGGTCGTGGCGAGGAGCGCCCCGCCATTGCCGGTGTGTTTGTAAGGCGGTTGCAGGCAGGTATGCTGCTGCAGACCGATCCGAGCGTGATCTACGGTCTCGGCCAGGAGTTCGATGGCAATCTCACCCGCGCGCACCTGCGCCGGCCAGGGCCTTACAACACGTACATCAACAGCGGCTTGCCGCCGACGCCCATCGCGCTGCCCGGGCGAGCAGCCATCCACGCGGCATTGCATCCGGCCTCAGGGGATGCGCTGTACTTTGTGGCAAGAGGTGACGGGTCACATCAATTTTCAGCAACGCTTGATGCGCACAACCGCGCTGTTCGTCAGTTCCAGCGTGGGCGCCGCCAGCGCACCGCCGACCCCGTTCAGGAACCCTGAATGATGAGCGCGTCTGAGGGTGCGGCTCCGGTCCGGCGTGGCAGGTTCATCACGGTTGAGGGCGGCGAGGGCGCGGGCAAAAGCACCCAAATCGACGTGGTCAAGAGGGTGCTGGCGGAGCAGGGGGTGGTGGTGCTCAACACGCGCGAGCCAGGCGGTACCCCGCTTGCCGAGGAGATCAGGTCTCTGCTGCTTGCGCCCCGAACGGAGCCCGTCACGGATCTTGCTGAATTGCTGCTTGTATTTGCTGCCCGGGTGCAGCATGTCGAGGGTTTCATCAAACCAGCGCTGGAACGGGGTGAATGGGTGCTAAGCGACAGGTTCGTGGACGCGACCTTCGCTTATCAGGGAGCCGGCAGGGGTGTGAATTCCGAACTTATCGACCGCCTGCGCCAGTTCGTTATCCCGGATTTCCGCCCCCACTTCACCCTGCTCCTCGACATTCCTGTGTCGCGTGGCATGGAGAGAGTGGGAGCGCGCGGAGCCCACGACCGCTTTGAGCGTGAGGAGCGTGGTTTTCATGAGCGCGTGCGTGATTGCTACCTGGAAATCGCCTCGTCCGAGCCCGACAGGATGCATCTGATCGATGCCAGCCTGCCGTTGGCTGATGTCTCGCTGGCAGTGCGTCAGGCGGTCCTCGGCTTTCTCGCGCGTCCCGGGGTCCTGCAGTAATGGGATCGACCGAATCTATGCTCGCACCGTTTCCGTGGCAGGGCACAGACTGGGCCCGATTACTTGTCGATCTGCGCGAGGAGCGTCTCCATCACGCCTTGTTGTTTTCGGGTCCTTCCGGGATCGGCAAGCGTCTCCTCGCAGAGCGGCTCGCTCGCTCACTGATGTGTGCATATCCGGCAGACGGTGGTGACTGCGGACAGTGTCGCTGTTGCAGGCTTATGCAGGCAGGTACGCACCCGGATTGTTTGCGTATCGCCCCGGAGGAGCCTGGCAGGCAGATCCGTATCGCGCAGGTGCGGGAGGAGATGATCGACTTTGTGATGCGCACGGCCAGTTTCGCTGCGCGTAAAGTTGTGCTGATCGCCCCCGCGGATGCCATGAACACGGCTACAGCCAACTGCCTGTTGAAAAGTCTGGAGGAGCCGACTCGCGGGACATATTTACTGTTGGTGACCGACACGCCCGTCCGACTCCTGCCTACGATACGGTCGCGCTGTCGCACGGTGGCCTTGCGGCCGCCGGGTTGGGAGGAGGCGTTGCAGTGGTTCATTGCACGTCGCGGTGAGACCGACGCAGAAGATCTTTTGGGCGCTGCATCCGGTCACCCCCTCGAGGCTCTGCGTCTAGATGGTACCGATGCCCTCCGACAGTTCGATCGAGCGGCAAATCTGCTGCTGCGCTCGGCTCAACCCGGCCCCTGGTATTCCACGCTGGCCGGGGAAGTGGCAGATGTCGATCTGCACCAGCTTCTCGCCTGGATGCAGATCTACCTCGGGGATCTTTCCCGGTGGATGGCTTCGCCAGAATCTTCTCGTCTGCCGAGGGCGCTGGCAGTCCATGAGGCCATGCGTGCTCGGGTATCGGAGCAGTCGGTCGCGCGCCTGCTGCGCGATACCCTGCGGGCCGCGCGGGATGCGCGCGCTACCACCAACCCCAACAAAACCCTGTTGCTCGAATCCCTGCTCGCCGGATGGCAGGGCGTGGCGGCGGATGCCTAGGAATGGTCTATAGCCAAACGGCCGATGACTGACTACTCTTGGGTCACGTCTATTGACTGATGTCTCGGCTAACGCATGAATTCGCCGCAAGCGACCCGTAACGGTATCTTGTCCCTGACTATCAAGGACAAGGCGGTTCTCTACGCTGCGTACATGCCGTTTCTGCAGCACGGCGGGCTGTTCATACCCACCAACAAGCCCTATCGCATCGGAGATGAGGTGTTCATGCTCCTCAATCTCATGGATGAACCGGAGAAGATCCCGGTCGCTGGCAAGGTGGTCTGGGTTACGCCGCGCCGAGCCCAGGGTAACCGCGCCTCCGGTATCGGTGTGCAGTTCAACGCACAGGACGACACCGCATCCCGGAAGATAGAGACCTATCTGGCCGGAGCGCTCGAGTCGGAGCGACCTACGCATACCATGTAGGAATCCTCGCGTCCCTGTGGATCCGGTCGCACCAGCCATGCTTATAGACAGCCATTGCCATCTCGATTACCTGGAGGACCCGCGTCATGGCATGCGGGTCGAAGACGTGCTCCGGCGCGCTGCCGAGGCGGGCGTAGGTCACATGCTCTCCGTCGCGGTCGATCGCGACAACATACCCAAAGTTCTGGCGCACGCCGCGACCTATCCTCAGGTTTCCGCCTCCGTGGGTATCCATCCCGGATCCTGTGCCGATTCCCCGCCTGTCGAAGAATCCGAGTTGCTCGAACTGGCCGCTGCGCCCTCCGTTGTTGCGATAGGCGAAACCGGTCTTGATTATCACTACGGTGAGCAGAGCGCCGAGATACAGCGTCACAGCTTTGCCGTGCATCTGCGTGCGGCCTCACGGGCAGGCCTGCCGGTGATTGTGCATACCCGCGAGGCCGTTGATGACACCCTGCGCCTGATGGAGGAGTACGCCGATCCCCGATTTGCCGGCGTGATGCATTGTTTTACCGAATCGGCAGCCATGGCGCTTGCTGCCATCGATATGAATTTCTTCATTTCATTTTCCGGCATCGTTACATTCCGCAATGCGGATGCGTTGCGGGATGTCGTTCGGGCAGTACCTCTGGATCGCCTCCTGGTGGAGACCGATTCCCCGTATCTGGCGCCGGTACCTTTCCGGGGCCGGAGTAACGAGCCGGCCTTCGTTGCGCGCGTGGCGGAGGTCGTGGCCGAGTTGAAGGGCGTACCGGTCGCTGCGCTCATCGAGGCGACTGGTCAGAACTTCCAGCGCCTGTTCTCGCGGGCCAGGCTAGCGGACTGAGCCCTTCAGCCGGCTGGGGTTCGGGTGGCAGTAACGGCGCGCAGGCCCGTATAATTCGAGCGAGATCCCCTTAAAGCAGCACTGCTGCGGTCAGCACTATGTCCACCATTCCGGACCCCAGGGGCCTGCGTTGGTTGCTCGCAGCGACCTATGCATCGGTTGCAGTTGCCTTCATCCTGATCGCGGCAAAATTTGTTGCCTGGTACCTTACCGACTCTGCGAGCCTGCTCGGTTCACTGCTCGATTCGGTTATGGATTCGATGGCATCGCTCATCAACATGGTGGCCGTGCGTTATTCCATCAAGCCTGCCGATGACGATCATCGTTTCGGCCACGGCAAGGCCGAATCGCTCGCTGCCCTCGCCCAGTCGGGTTTCATCCTGGCCTCCTCGATACTGCTGCTGGTTCATTGCGCAGAGCGCCTGTCGGCTCCGCCGGAGCGCATGATCGAACACGCTGGAGTCGGTCTTGTGGTGACCGGGTTTGCTTTGTTCAGCACGCTCGCCCTGGTGGCCTTGCAGACCCATGCGATCCGCCTTACCGGCTCCACGGCCATCCGCGCCGACAGCCTGCACTACAAATCCGACATCCTTCTCAACCTTACGGTCATCGTGGCTCTGGTGAGCGCCTCCTACGGCTACGCTCATATGGATGCATTGCTGGGGACCGCGATAGCGTTCTTCCTCGCCCACGGGGCCTGGCGAATCGGCTGGGAAGCTTTCGATATGTTGATGGACCGCCAGCTTCCCCCGGAAGTGGATCGCGAAATCCTCGGATTGGCGCTGTCGCACCGCGAGGTGCTGGGAGTGCACGATTTACGCACTCGCCGGTCGGGCAATCGCTATGTGATCCAGCTGCATCTGGAGTTTGCCGATGAGACGCTGCTTCTGGCTGCCCACAAGGTGGCTGATGAAGTGGAGGCCGCCATGGCGGCACGTTTTCCGGGTGCGGACATCCTGATCCATCAGGACCCTCAGGCAGTCGTCGAGGCCGAGCGTGACGCGGCGCGTTCGGTGCCTGCGGCCCACTGAGTGCTCGGGCAATCCTGCACACCGGGGCCGACGCCGTCTGGATGCACCGGCTTCCATCGGGTATAAGGCTCCCCCGCGGCGGGAGAATGCTCTCTCGCGGATTACCCCGAGCGAAAGTGGCGGAACTGGTAGACGCGCTGGATTTAGGTTCCAGTGCCGCAAGGCGTGAGAGTTCGAGTCTCTTCTTTCGCACCATGGGGTGCTCGACGCCGGGGGCGTCGATCGCGTGCTAGACTCCCCGGCCCCGGGACGCCTTTTGGGCGGCCAGGCCGGGTGAATTGCACACGGCAGATTTCCCCCCGGGCGTTCGGGCGTGTGGCAGCTCGCTGGCAGTGCAGTGCACCAGTCGGCCCCGTTCGTCGTAACCTCGACGTTCACGTATTTTTCAGCAGAATCATGAGGGAGGCTGCAGCATGCAGGTTTCGGTTGAGATCACCTCGGGGTTGGGCCGGCGCCTGACCATCGGCGTCCCCGCAGAGCGAATCGAGGCAGAGGTCAATTCCCGCCTTGAGAAGGCGTCGCGGAACATTCGCCTCAAAGGGTTCCGACAGGGTCGCATCCCGATGAAGGTCGTTCGTCAGCGGTTTGGCGCAGGCGTTCGTCAGGAGGTTCTGGGTGAGGTCATGACACAGACCTTCTACGAGGCGGTTCGTCAGGAAGACCTTCGCCCGGCCGGGCAGCCGACCATCGAGCCACGATCCCTCACCACCGGGCGTGATCTGGAGTTCACCGCAACCTTTGAGGTGTATCCGGAGATCGAACTCATCGAGTTTTCCCGCCTGGGCATCGAGAAGCCTCAGTCTGGCGTGCAGGACGCAGATGTCGATCGCATGATCGACGTGCTGCGGAACCAGCAAGCCTCCTGGGAAACGGTAGAGCGCGCTGCGGCAGATGGCGATCGCGTCAATATCGACTTCACGGGCCGCCGCGACGGCGAGGTTTTCGAGGGCGGTGCGGCGACCGGCACTGATCTCCAGCTCGGCTCCGGCAGGATGGTGCCCGGGTTCGAGGCTGGCATTGCGGGCATCGCGCCCGGCGAATCGCGTGTTGTCGCGCTCACCATGCCCGAGACCTATCACGCCGAGGCCCTGAAGGGTGCGGCGGTCGAATTCGAGATCACGGTCAACGCGGTCTCCGAGAAGCGCCTGCCCGAACTCAACGAGGAGTTTTTTGCCCGCTACGGCGTGGCCGATGGCGGCATGGATGCGTTTCGCGTGGAAGTGCGCAACAACATGGAGCGGGAGTTGCGGCAAGCCTTGCGGAACAAGTTGAAGGGACGTGTCCTGGAGGCACTGTTCGAGCGTACCGAGGTCGAGGTTCCCAACTCACTGGTTGCTCAGGAAATAGAAGGGCTGCGCCGGCAGGCGGTTCGGCAGTTCGGTGGGGACGCATCCCGGTTTGACGCCTCGATGCTCCCGGATGACATGTTTCGCGCCCAGGCCATCCGTCGCGTTTCGCTCGGCTTGCTGCTCGGCGAGGTGATCCGGCGCGAGGCCCTCAAGGCAGATCCTGCGCGGGTCAGGCGGATGGTCGAGGAGACCGCCTCGACCTACGAGGAACCGCAAGAGGTGATCAACTGGTACTACGGTAACCGCGAGCAGTTGGCTACCATCGAGGCGGTGGCGCTGGAAGACCAGGTGATTGATCTGATCCTCGAGCGGGCTACGGTCACTGAGATCGATTGCTCGTACGAGGATGCCCTGAGGGCCGATCCTCCCAAAGCGACGACTGTTTCCTGATAACCCCGTACCAACTCCGGAGCTGCGTTATGTCCAGTCGATTCGAGTCCCCGTCGAGCCCCGTGACCGCGCTTGGCCTGGTGCCGATGGTCGTCGAGCAGACCGCGCGCGGGGAGCGGTCATACGACATCTTTTCGCGTCTGCTCAAGGAGCGGGTGATTTTCATCGTCGGTGCCATCGAAGACCACATGGCGAACCTCGTCGTGGCGCAATTGCTGTTTCTCGAGTCCGAGAACCCGGACAAGGATATTCATCTCTACATCAACTCTCCCGGCGGCTCAGTGACCGCCGGCCTGTCTATCTACGACACCATGCAGTTCATCAAACCTGACGTAAGCACCATGTGCCTCGGGCAGGCGGCAAGCATGGGAGCGTTCCTGTTGGCTGGCGGAGCATCCGGCAAGCGTTTCGCGCTGCCCAATTCGAGAATCATGATCCACCAACCGAGTGGCGGCGCGCATGGCCAGGCCTCGGACATCGATATCCACGCGCGCGAGATCCTCATCATCCGCGAGCGACTGAACAAGCTGCTTGCCGAGCACACGGGCCAGACGATTGAAGCCGTGGCACGGGATACGGAGCGGGACAACTTCATGAACCCCGAGCGTGCCAAGGAGTACGGCATTATCGACGAGGTTCTCGGGCGTCGCCCGAGCAAGTGAGCCCCCGATACCAATTTGGCGGAGGCCTGCTATGCTTTGGGCGTGCGGGCCCCTTGAAGGGTCGGCCGGGGGCAGGTGATAAGGCGCCGGACAGCCCCCATAACCTCGCGGAGACGGAATGACGAAGGATAGCGGCGGCGACAAGAGCAAACTTCTGTATTGCTCTTTCTGTGGCAAGAGTCAGCATGAGGTCCGCAAGCTGATCGCGGGTCCATCCGTGTTCATTTGTGATGAATGCGTTGACTTGTGCAACGACATCATTCGCGAAGAAGTCCAGGAATCCGCCGGCGAGGCCGGCAAGGGGAAGCTGCCGCGCCCCCGCGAGATCTGCCAGACACTCGATGAGTACGTGATCGGCCAGCACCACGCCAAGAAGGTGCTTTCCGTCGCTGTCTATAACCATTACAAGCGCCTTCGTGTCGGCGAGCGCTCGCGTGATGATGTCGAACTCGGCAAGAGCAATATCTTGCTCGTAGGGCCCACGGGAAGCGGTAAAACTCTCCTCGCCGAGACCCTTGCTCGCCTACTTGATGTGCCTTTCACCATTGCTGACGCAACCACGCTCACCGAAGCCGGTTATGTGGGTGAGGACGTCGAGAACATCATCCAGAAGCTTTTGCAAAAGGCTGATTACGATGTCGAGAAGGCCCAGATGGGTATTGTCTACATCGACGAGATCGACAAGATCTCCCGCAAGTCAGAGAACCCCAGCATTACCCGCGATGTATCGGGCGAGGGCGTGCAGCAGGCCTTGTTGAAGCTGATCGAAGGTACGGTGGCCTCGGTTCCTCCGCAGGGCGGTCGCAAACATCCCCAGCAGGAGTTCCTGCAGGTCGATACCTCGAACATCCTGTTCATCTGCGGTGGCGCGTTCGCCGGGCTCGAGAAGATCATCCGCGATCGGTCGGAGAAGAGTGGCATTGGTTTCTCCGCGTCCATCAAGGGCAAGGACGAAGCAAAGAATATCAGCCAGCTGCTTCGCGAGCTCGAGCCGGAAGACCTGATCCGGTATGGCCTTATTCCCGAGTTCGTCGGGCGTCTTCCGGTGGTGGCGACGCTCGAGGAGCTTGATCACGCAGCACTCATCCAGATCCTCACCGAGCCCAAGAACTCGCTGACACGGCAGTTCCGCAAGCTCTTTGATATGGAGGGTGTGGAGCTCGATTTCCGCGAGGACGGCCTGCGGGCGATCGCCGAGAAAGCCCTGGCACGCAAGACCGGTGCCCGCGGGTTGCGGTCCATTCTTGAGTCTGTTCTGCTCGAAACCATGTTCGAGATCCCATCGGAGCGCGATGTGACCAAAGTCGTCATCGACGAGTCGGTCATCAAGGGTGATTCCGAACCGCTCAAGGTCTATCAGTCGCAGCCCGCCAAGGCCGCACCAGCCGAATGATCCACGGGCTACGGTCACACCGTGGCCCTTCGCGTCGAAGCATCTTGTAGAATCCCGCCAGAGCCCCCATGTAAGGTGGCTGAGAGTCAATCTGCGCCCGACCGGGCGAGGAGTTCCGTATGAAAGCGATCACCAGTGCGGGTTGTACTGTTCCTCTGCTGCCGCTTCGGGATGTGGTTGTGTTCCCGCACATGGTCATTCCGCTGTTCGTGGGACGCGAGAAGTCCATCCTCGCCCTCGAGGCCGCGATGGGCGCCGACAAGAAGATCCTCTTGGTCGCGCAACGCAACGCCGCCGATGACGATCCGGGCGTCAAGGAAATATACGCAATCGGCACGCTGGCCAATGTGTTGCAGATGCTCAAGCTTCCTGACGGCACGGTAAAGGTTCTGGTCGAGGGCGGCGAGAGGGCGGTGATCGATAACGTGGTCGCCCTGGAAGGCTATCTCATCGCCCATGCGTCCCCGCTACGCGGTGAGGCGCTCGCCGATGCCGAGGGCGATGCCCTGGTGCGCAGCTGCATGCGGTTGTTCGAGCAATATGTGAACCTCGGCAAGAAAATTCCGGCTGAGGTATTGAGCGCATTGAGCGGCATAGACGAGGCCGGACGTCTGGCAGACACTATTGCGGCGCATATGTCCCTCGAGCTCGCCCGCAAGCAGGAGATCCTCGAGATCGGCTCGATCGCCGATCGGGTCGAGCGACTGATGGGCATCATGGAAGGAGAGATGGAGCTCTTCCAGGTCGAGAAGCGGATTCGCGGCCGCGTTAAGAAACAGATGGAAAAGAGCCAGCGCGAGTACTACCTCAACGAGCAGATGAAGGCGATTCAGAAGGAGCTGGGCGAACTGGAGGACGCGCCTTCCGAGCTCGAGAATCTGGAGAAGCGCATCCGCAGCGCAGGCATGGCGCGTGATGCAGAGGCGAAAGCTCTCACCGAGTTCAACAAGCTGAAGATGATGTCGCCGATGTCTGCGGAGGCCTCGGTGGTACGCGGCTACCTCGACTGGATGGTGTCGGTGCCCTGGAAGAAGCGCACCAAGCTGCGCAATGACCTCGCGCGCGCCGAAAAAATCCTCGAGGAAGACCACCACGGCCTGGAGGAGGTCAAGCAGCGTGTTCTCGAGTACCTCGCGGTGCAGAAGCGCGTAGGCAAATCTAAAGGGCCGGTGCTGTGCTTCGTGGGGCCTCCGGGTGTCGGCAAGACCTCGCTCGGTGAGAGCATCGCGCGCGCCACTAACCGGCAATTCGTACGCATGGCGCTGGGTGGTGTGCGCGACGAGGCCGAAATCCGCGGACACCGTCGCACCTACATCGGTTCGCTGCCCGGCAAGATTCTGCAGAAGCTCTCGAAGGCCGGGGTACGCAATCCGCTCTTCCTCCTCGATGAGGTGGACAAGATGGGCATGGACCACCGTGGTGATCCGGCCTCGGCGCTACTCGAGGTCCTTGACCCCGAGCAGAACCATGCCTTCAACGATCACTATCTGGAAGTGGACTACGACTTGTCCGACGTGATGTTCATCTGTACCTCCAACTCGATGAATATTCCACCTCCGCTACTCGACCGTATGGAGGTCATCCGGCTGTCCGGTTACACCGAGGACGAGAAGAACAGCATTGCTGAGCGCTACCTGCTGCCCAAGCAATTGAAAAACGCGGGCCTCGAGGCGGGCGAGTTGCTGATTGCGGATGGCGTGATCCTCGACATCATCCGTTACTACACACGCGAGTCCGGCGTGCGAGGTCTCGAGCGCCAGATCGCCAAGATCTGCCGCAAGAAGGTGAAACAGCTTTCTCTGGGCGATTCCACGACCTCAGCCACCGTCACGCCGGCTACTCTCGAGGAGTACCTGGGTGTTCGCAAGTACCGTTACGGCGAGGCGCCCGAACGCAATCAGATTGGCCAGGTCACCGGACTGGCGTGGACCCAAGTAGGTGGAGAGTTGTTGCCGATCGAGGCCGTGGTAGTGCCCGGGAAGGGGCGGCAGGTCAAAACCGGCTCGTTAGGCGACGTGATGCAGGAGTCTATCCAGGCGGCGATGACTGTGGTTCGCGCGCGCGCCAAAGCACTCGGGATCAAGCCCGACTTCCACGAGAAATCCGATATGCACATCCACGTGCCGGAGGGCGCGACGCCCAAGGACGGTCCCAGCGCGGGGATCGGCATGTGCACAGCGATGGTCTCTGTGCTCACGGGTATACCAGTGCGCGCCGAGGTTGCAATGACCGGCGAGATCACGCTGCGAGGACAAGTGCTTGCAATCGGTGGATTGAAGGAAAAACTGCTCGCGGCGCACCGCGGTGGCATCAAGATCGTCGTCATTCCCGAGGAAAACGAGCGTGACCTCAAAGAGATTCCGGAGAACGTAAAGCGCGATCTCGAGATACGCCCGGTACGCTGGATTGAACAGGTGCTGGATATCGCACTCGAGACGACGCCGAAACCACTCTCCGACGAGGAGTGGAAGACGCTGAGCGAGAAAGCGGCCTCGGAGGGCGCGCGATCACCAGAAGACGCGCGGGTGAATACGCATTGAAGCGGTCACTTGCTTGACCGTATTCAAGGGCGCTGGTGTACACTTCGCTCCCTTTTTCACGCGGCGCAAGACACCTCTTGCGCCGCAACCCAGCGCACACCACAGAGGTTCACCGTGAACAAAACCGAACTCGTCGATCTCATCGCGGACAAGGCTGATATCTCCAAGGCTTCTGCCGCACGTGCGCTCGACGCTGCGCTCGCAGGTATCACGGCCGCTTTGCAGGCTGGAGATCAGGTGTCTCTCGTTGGCTTCGGCACCTTCGCTGTCAAGCAGCGGGCAGAGCGCCAGGGTCGCAATCCCAAGACCGGTGAAGCACTCAGCATTGCGGCGAGCCGCGCCCCCGGATTCAAGCCCGGAAAGGTTCTCCGCGACGCCCTCAACTGAGGGGCGTCGTGCATGGCGCATTGAACGCGCCGGCATCATATCGTTTGACCTGACCTCGACTCAGCTACTGGAGCCGTCCCTCGATGCTGCAGAAGATCCGCGACAACCTCCAAGGCACTATCGCCAAGGTCATCATCGCGGTCATCGCGGTTCCATTTGCCGTATTCGGCATCGAGGCGTTTTTTACGGGTGGCCCACCCAAGGTCGCCCGTGTTGGTCAGGAGAACATCAGCCAGCAGGAGCTCGAACAAGCAATCGAGTTACAGCGGCGGCGATTGCTGGGTAATGCGAAGGAAAGCATTGACCCCACAGAACTTGAAGCCTCCAAGCTACGCGGGCCTGTTCTTGACTCGCTGATCGAGCGCAAGCTTCTTGGTCAGGTGGCAGCCCGGAGTGGCTTTCGTGCTGGAGAGGGACTGATTGATCGCATCATTCTCGATGACGAAAGTTTCCGCGAAAACGGCAAATTCTCGCAGGAACGGCTCCAGGGAATTCTCGCCAGTAACGGCCTGAGTCCCTCGTCTTACCGCAGCCTGCTTCGTGAAGAAGTTCTGATCAACCAGGTCCTTGGTGGTCTTGCCACCAGTGATTTCGCGACCGAGGAAGAAATCCGCGAGGTCGCGCGCATCACGCAGCAAAGCGTCGATGTCCGTTATATCAAGCTTCCTCTGGACATCAAATCTCCCGCGCCAGAGGTTCCTCCAGACCGGGTCAGCAGTTACTTCAAGACGAACGCGGCAGAGTTCAAGACGCCGGAGTCTGCGGGCTTTGATTATGTTGAATTGCGTATCGAGGATCTTTACGCGGCAGTGGATGAGGGGCAGGTCAAGGCGGCCTACGAGGCGAGGCTCGCCGATTACAAGAATGCAACCGAGCGTCATGCTGCACACATCATGATTTCCTCGCTCGATGACGACAAGGCCAAGGCGCGTCTCGGTGAATTGCGGGACGCACTCCTCAAAGGAGCGGATTTCGTGGCGCTTGCCAGTCAGAATTCGGAGGACGTCGGCTCGGCACAGAGCGGGGGTGATCTTGGCTATTCGAGCGGAGACGCGTTCCCCGCGGAATTCGAGCAGGCACTTGCAGGGCTCAAGCCCGGAGAAGTCTCGGCGCCGCTGCGGACGGAGTCTGGCTGGCACATCGTCAAGCTTCTCGATGTGCGCGCCATAGAAGCACCAACGCTCGCCGAGCTTCGCCCTGAGATCGAGGCTGAGATCAAGGCCCGCACGGCCAAGCCGGTTTTTGTCGAGCGCTCTGAGCAACTCGCGGACCTGACATTCAACTCCGAAGGTCTCGACGAAGCCGCCAAGGCCCTGGGCACCACAGTCCAGCATGGTCCCGTTATCAGCAGGCGCGGTGGGGAGGGACTGTTTGCCGACGCCCGCCTCATCAGTGCGGCCTTTGGCGATGATGTGTTGAAGTCCGGACAGAACAGCGAAGTGATCGAAATCGACGACACGCACGCTGTGGTGCTGCGCCTGCGCGAGCATCAGCCCGAGCGCCAGCAGGAGCTCGCCGAGGTAGAGCCTCAGATCCGTGCGGTTCTGGGTGAGGCGATCCGTCGTGAACAGGCCGTCGCGCGTGCCGAGAGTCTGCTTCGGGAGGTGTCAGCTGGCGCCGTCATGGAGGAACTGGCTCGCCGTGACTCCCTTGAGTGGCAGGTTGCGCTGGCGCATCGTCGCGGCGCCTCAGAGGTGCCGCGCGAAATGAGCGATGCAGTGTTTTCCATCAGCCGGGCCCCGGGGGCCTCGGGTAGCGGCACGGTGGTGCTGCCGGCCGGCGATGTGGTGATATTCCAGACCTCGAACTTCAAGGAAGGCGATCTCGCTGCCATTCCCCCGGATCAGCAGGGCTCTCTTCGCGGCATGTTGGCGCAGTCCCGCGGTGCCGCGGCTGCCGCGCACTACCGGCAACAGCTTCGAGCCAGCGCTGATGTCCAGTTACTCTGAGGTTGCGGATCAGTTTTTTGGACGTCGTAGACTCGTTGCTTGACGCGCCCGTTCTTTGGGTCTGCGACAGTTCCGAGATTTCTGATCAGTCGTTGCTCGAACGCTATCGGCAATTGCTCGACCCGGTAGAACTTGCCAGGCTAGAGCGGTTTCGTTTCGCCTCAGACCGACACCTGTTTCTCGTCAGCCACGCCCTGCTGCGTTGCGTCCTTGGCCGGAGTCTTGATCGCGAGCCGGAGTCGCTTGTGTTTGAGCGTGGTGTCCACGGGAAGCCGCTGCTCTCAGACCCAGCCCCGTCATCCGTCCCGCTCTCATTCAACCTCTCGCATTCCGGCGGGCAGGCCGTCGTGGCTGTGCGCGCCGGTGCTGCGGCGATCGGGGTTGATATCGAGTCCCACCACCCGGGGCGGCGCTTCGCTGCGCTTGCCGAGCGCTACTTCTCGTCAGAAGAGGTGAGAGCTCTCCGCGCAGTGCATGCTGAGGCGCGCAGCGAGCGTTTCTATGACCTGTGGACGCTGAAGGAGGCCTACCTCAAGGCCCGGGGTACGGGATTGCAGTTGCCGCTGGGTGACTTCGGGTTTTCTTTTCAGGGAGACACTGTGCTGTTCAGCGCGAAGGCGGGGCTCGATCCCGCGCCGTGGCGTTGGCGGTTCTGGTGTGCGCGACTCGCGGGGACCTTCAGTGTGTCTGTTGCACTCGAATCCGGCCCCGTGGTCTTCGAGCCGCAGCTTATGCGGATGATCCCGTTACGGGAGAGTGTCGCGATTTCGGCGGGAAGCCGGATCGGCTACAGCCGGTAAATACTGCGCAACGCGCCGGGTGATGCCCGGTGGCTGGATCGTTACCATACGGCCCCTAGCTGCAGCCTGTCAGTTATCGAAAGGAGAACCCGGCATGTTCAGGATTCGTACTTACAACCAGATCTCGGTGCGTGGTCTGGAGCGGTTTCCCCGCGACCGCTACGAGGTAGCGAGCGAGATCGGTTCGGCAGACGCTTTGTTGCTGCGCAGCCACAAGCTCCAGGTCGAGCAGATAGAGGCATCCGTTCGAGCTGTCGCCCGGGCCGGAGCCGGCGTGAACAACATTCCCGTCGAGGCCTGCACGACTCGCGGTATTCCTGTGTTCAATACGCCCGGCGCCAATGCCAACGCCGTCAAGGAGCTTGTCGCCGCTGGCCTGCTGCTCGCCTCGCGGGGGATCGTCGAGGGCGTCGGCTACGTCAATTCCCTGTCAGCCGACATGCCTGCTGCAGAGATGAGCAAGCAGTTGGAGGCCGAGAAAAAGCGCTTTGCCGGCAACGAATTGCATGGCCGTACTCTCGGTGTGGTGGGCCTTGGCGCGATCGGTAGCCTGGTCGCCAAGTTGGGACTCGACCTCGGGATGGATGTGATCGGCTATGACCCTGCACTCTCGGTG
>CAJADV010000007.1 GCA_903938575.1 uncultured Gammaproteobacteria bacterium | reverse complement strand
GCAAGACAGCGGGCCGGAGCCGAACAGCATGTCCATACTGATCGCAATCGACCAGGGAACCACCAGTTCGCGCTGCCTCGCCTTCGACGCCGAGGGGCGTCAGCTGGCGGTGGCGCAGCGCGAGTTCGCGCAGCATTTCCCCGCCGATGGCTGGGTCGAGCATGACCCCGAAGATATCTGGCAGAGCACCCTCGCCACCCTGGGCGAGGTGGTGGCCCGGCTCGAGGAACGCTCGCGCGAGATTGCGGCCATCGGGATCACCAACCAGCGCGAAACCACCGTGCTCTGGGACCGTCGCACGGGCGAGCCCGTTTATCGCGCTATCGTCTGGCAGGATCGCCGCACCGCGCCTGCCTGCGCCCGGCTGCGCGAGGACGGTGTCGAGCCCGAACTCACCCGCAGCACGGGCCTGTTGCTCGACCCGTATTTTTCGGCCACCAAGATCGCCTGGATCCTGGATAACGTGGACGGGGCGCGCTCGCGCGCCGAGCGCGGCGAGCTCGCGTTCGGCACCATCGACAGTTTCCTGCTGTGGCGCCTGACCGGTGGTGCCGTGCACGCGACAGATGCCAGCAATGCCTCCCGCACCGCGCTTTTCGACTTGCGCCTGCAGGACTGGAATCCGCAGCTCCTTGACCTGTTCCGGGTGCCGCGTTCGTTGCTGCCGCGCGTGCTGGACTCAGCCGCCGATTTCGGCGCGGTCATGCCCGGCCTGCCCGCGCAGGGAACGCGCATTCTGGGGATCGCGGGTGACCAGCATGCCGCGCTGATCGGGCAGGGTTGCCTCGCTGGCGGGCAGGCGAAGAGCACGTACGGGACGGGCTGTTTCCTCGTGCTGAACACGGGCCTGGAGCCCGTGTGGTCGGCCAACCGCCTGCTCACCACCATGGCTTACCGGGTCGATGGCGTGCCCTACTTCGCCATGGAGGGCAGCATTTTCGTGGCTGGTGCGGCCGTCAAATGGCTGCGTGACGGTCTGGGTATCATCCAGAGCGCCGCGGATACTGAAGCAATAGCCGCGCGGACGCGCGATGTGGGAGGTGTCTATCTGGTGCCTGCTTTCACCGGGCTGGGTGCGCCGCATTGGGACCCGGATGCCCGCGGCGCGTTGATCGGCCTCACCCGCGACAGCGGTGTCGATGCCATCGTGACCGCCACGCTGCAATCGGTGGCCTACCAGACCCGCGATCTGCTCGATGCCATGGCCCGCGACGGCACCCGGCTGGGAGAGTTGCGGGTCGATGGTGGCATGGCCGTGAATAACTGGCTGCTGCAGTTTATGGCCGATGTGCTGGCGATTCCCGTGAGCCGCCCCCGTGTCACCGAAACGACGGCTCTTGGTGCTGCCGCCCTGGCCGGCTACCGCGCCGGTGTTCTGCCATCGCTCGGTCACCTGGCCTCGCTGTACGGCGAAGAGCGGCGCTTTATTCCGGCGATGCCAGCGAGCGAGCGCGAGCGTCTTTACAGCGGGTGGCAGGCTGCCGTTGCGCGGGTCCGGAGCGCCGGCTAAGCCTGCCCTTCGGGTTGCAGGGGGCTCAGGCTGTCAGCAGGAATTCGATCAGCGCTTTCTGCGCGTGCAGCCGGTTTTCAGCCTCGTCCCAGATCACGCTGTCCGGGGCGTCCATCAGCTCGGCGCTGATCTCCTCGCCGCGGTGAGCAGGCAGGCAGTGGAGGTAGATCGCATCGGGCGATGCCACCTCGAGCAGCGAGCGCTCGAGCTGATAACCCGCGAAGGCCTGCGCACGCCGGGCTTGTTCCTCTTCCTGCCCCATCGAGGCCCACACGTCGGTCGCCAGCAGATGCGCGCCGCGCGCGGCGTCCAGCGGCTTGCGCACGATGCTCACGCGCCCCGCATTGGCGGCCACCAGGTCGGCACGGGGCTCGTAACCTTGCGGACAGGCCACCACCAGCTCGAAGTCGAACTGGCGCGCGGCGTTTATGTAGGAGTGGCACATGTTGTTGCCGTCGCCGATCCACGCCACGCGCTTGCCCTGAATGGGGCCGCGGTGTTCGATGAATGTCTGTATGTCGGCCAGCAGCTGGCAGGGATGGAAGCTGTCTGTCAGGCCGTTGATCACCGGCACCGTCGAGGCCGCCGCGAAGCGCTCGATGATGTCGTGTCCGAAAGTGCGGATCATCACGATGTCCACCATCGAGGAGATCACGCGGGCACTGTCTTCCACCGGCTCGCCGCGACCGAGTTGGGTATCGCGGGGGCTGAGGAACATCGCGTGGCCGCCCATCTGGACCATGCCGGCCTCGAAGGAAACCCGCGTGCGCGTGGAGGCCTTTTCGAAAATCATCGCCATGATCCGCCCGGGCGGCAGGCGGTTCGCTGCTCGATCGCGTTTCATCTCGGCGGCGCGAGCGAGCACGCGTTGGAGCTCCGCGGGGCTCAGGTCCAGAAGGGTAAGGAAGTGACGAACGGCCATGGTGGCCTCCGGCGATCGTTGCGGGTGTGGTTGGAGCGTGACGTGCTCAGGCAGCCCGGGCGGCAAGCAGCCTGACAAGAATGTCTGTGATCTGCGTGACTTCGGCTTCGCTTATCACCAGCGGTGGCAGCAGACGGATCACGTTGTCGGCGGTGACGTTGATCAGGAGTCCCTCGGCCAGTGCGGCCTCGACGAGTCCCGAGCCCGGAGCCTGCAGTTCGATGCCGACCATCAGGCCCTTGCCGCGAACTTCCCGCACGCCCGGGACGCCTGCCAGACGTTCCCGCAACTGCTGCACCAGCAGATCGCCCATACGCGCCGCGTGCTCGCAGAGGTGCTCGTCCTCGATGGTTTGCAGCACCGCGTTGGCCGCTGCGCAGGCGAGTGGGTTGCCGCCGAAGGTGGAGCCATGGTTGCCCGGCCCGAAGACCGAGGCGGCCTTGCCGCGCGCGAGGCAGGCGCCGATAGGTACACCGTTGCCCAGACCCTTGGCCGTGGTGAGCACATCAGGTGCTGCGCCCTCGTGCTGCCAGGCGAACATGCGTCCGGTGCGGCCATTACCGGTCTGCACCTCGTCCAGCATCAGCAGCCAGCCGTGGGCATCGCAGATCTCG
>CAJADV010000006.1 GCA_903938575.1 uncultured Gammaproteobacteria bacterium | reverse complement strand
GCGTGTCGCCTGCTCGAGGAGGGCACACCCGCCGTGCTTGGGCCGGCTATCGACGGCGGATATGTGTTGATTGGCCTGCGGGCGTTCCCCGAGGGCCTGATGGAGGGTATTGCCTGGGGTGGAGCTGATGTGGCGCGCGATCAGCGCGCGAGATTTCTCGCCTGTGGACTTCGTTGGAGCGAATTGCCCCCGCGCGCCGACGTAGACCGCGCGGGAGACCTGTGGATGCTTGACGACGGCCCGTGGCTGCGCTCAGGCGAGCGTGATGGGGCGGTTATCGGCTTGGTCGCGGGTGCGCCCGGAGCGGTCGTAGACGCCCGTAGCCTCGTGTCCCTGGCCGCGCAGGAGAGCCAGTAAGCGCTGCGTGCCATGCCGGGCCCTGCTCACTATTTTCTCGGTGGTGGCAGTGGTTTCGGCAAGCTCCCGCAATTTGACTGCAAGCGCTTTCCACTCAACCAGAAGGCTGGGGTCGGCGGCCGTCAAAAGGCGATTCCACTCGCGTAAGCCACTTTGCGCGGTAAGCGCCTTGCGCTCGCGTTCAAGTCCATCCAGAGCCTTCAGGCACTCGAGTTTTTTGTGTACAGCCGCGTTGATGGCGGAGAGATCGCGCGTGGCGAGCGCCTGCTGCTCTTCTGCGAGCAGCTGCTGCAGCAGGGCGATGGACTCGATGTCCCTGGAGATGATCGAGCGTGCACGCTCCTGAAGGTCTGGCCGGATTCCCATGCAATCACCCCTGCGCTTGTTGCCACGGCGCGAGCCGTGGGCCCGTATTCCGACCGGTGCGGCCGGGATTACGGGTTGTCGGCGTCGATCAGCTTGCGGGCGATGCGCTCGGGGTCGATGGCGTAGTCTCCGCGCGCGAGTGCATCCTTGATGCCCTTGACGCGGCTTTCGTCGACTGCGGGTTCGGCGGCGAGTTTGGCGGCTGCGGTGCGGATTGCATCCGCCAGACCGCTCAATGCCACCGTGTCGTCGCGGGCCGGCCCCGTACCCCGGGCGGAGGATGACTCCGTCTGGCGCTCGGGACGCACGCTTGCTGCCTGCCCTTCACGGCTGCTGGCGGTTTCGCGCGTAGTGTAGCCCTTGATGTCCGAAACCATTTTTTGCCTTTGCGTATCGCTCTTGCTGGTCTGCTTATAAGGGGTGACCGAATTAGGTATCGGCACCCCATTCTAGAACTTTAGGCTTTCGCCGAGGGAAATTTCATGTCGCCTCGCCCCGGCCTGCTCCCGTCACCACGGCCTCTACCACCCGCTTTGACTGAATGTTGCGTACCGGGATCCGCTCGCCAAGACGTCCGTCACGCAGGGCCTCGCCCACCGCGCTCACGTTGATACCTCCGGCGCGCACGCTCACCTGGATCCGGTCGCCCCTGCGGACTAGCAGCGGTGGCTCCACGGTTCCCGAGTTAAGCATCGCGTTTACAGGGACATTGCGCCGCAAGCTGAAACCGACGGCATCTTCAAGATTCATCAAGGCGCCCGCACCGGTGGCGAGGACGTTGCGCTCCTCCAGCCTGAGGTCGCTTGCACCTATCGTTTGTCCGCGCTCCATGGCCCGGTTACTCACCACCACGTCGCGGAAGACGCGAACCTCGATGGGGACATAAAGGCTCCAGGGGGCGGGTGCGGGGCAGCTGACGCGCGCGTTGTACCGCCCCGATCCCCGCGTCAGGTCGACTTGCACCTGTGGCGTCAACGCGCAGGCTGCGAGACGCAGTCTGGAATCTATCGAGCCAGCCTCTACCTCTGTTCTATTGGCGCCCCGGGCGATATCCGACTCCGGCAACTGCTGTTCGACCGCGGCCACCGCGAGCGAGCGCAGGGCCTCTGCGCCGATGGTGTTGTCCTGGGCATCTGCCCCGTGTGCAAGGACGCCTGCCGCCAAGCCGGCAAGTAGCAGCCGCGCGGGCCTCCGCGGGCTGGCTGCCGGTGGGCGGGTTGTCGGGTTTCTGTCGGTCGCGTTGTTCATATGAGGCTAGTAGCAATTCGCTTGCCAGTTACTTCGTCTGCCTGTGCGACACGCCTGGCTGGTGGGCGCGGCGGCATCTGGCGGCAGCGGCAAGACCGGAAACGAATTGCCGCCGCATCCCGGGTTCGGGCTTTGATTTTCGAGAACTGCATTGAAAAACAAACAAATGCGCTCTATGGCACACCTGTTGCTTCTTGTGTCTCGAGGGTGCTTTTTGCGCTTTCGTGAATCGGGAGGACCCACAACATGGCCATCAGCTTCGACAGCGCACTCGGCGTGCATGAGAAGGCTCTTCTGATACGCGAACGCCGTGCCGAGCTGCTCGCCAACAATCTGGCAAACGTCGATACACCCAACTTCAAGGCCCGGGACCTCGACTTCAAGTCGATGGTGCGGGAGGCGATCGATGCGCGCGCCAATGCCGGCGGTAGCACCGGGATGCGACGCACCGAGGCGGGACACCAAGGGCTGTCCGGTCTCAATGACGAAGGGTCTCTGCTTTATCGCGTGCCGATGCAGCCTTCGCTGGACGGCAACACGGTCGACGAGAACATGGAGATGTCGAATTTCTCCCGTAACGCGCTCGACTTCCAGGCGAGCCTCACTTTCCTCCAATCCAGCCTGCGCGGACTGAAGACCGCGCTTCGGGGTGAATGATGTCCATCAACGCGATTTTTGATGTTGCCGGCAGCGCGATGAGCGCGCAGAGCGTCCGGCTGAATACGGTGGCCAGCAACCTGGCCAATGCCCAGTCTGCCAGCAGCAGCGTTGGCGGGACCTATCGTGCCAGGCACCCGATCTTTGCACCGATTCACGACGCCGCCATGAATGGCGAGTCCGGGTTCGGCGCCGATGATGGTGCGTCCGCCGGCGTGCAGGTCCTCGGCGTGGTCGAGAGCCAGGCCCCCCTGGAGCCCCGCTACGAGCCCACTCACCCGCTCGCCGATGAGAAGGGCTATGTCTATTACCCGAACGTGAACGTGGTCGAGGAGATGGCCGACATGATCTCCGCCTCGCGTTCATTCCAGATCAACGTGCAGATCGCCGAAGCCGCCAAGACGCTCTCTCAGCGCGTCCTGGCGCTCGGACAGTAACGGCCCCGGGAGTAGAGCCACCATGCAGGAAATCAACGGATTCAAGGTAAGCGACAGCGTATTCGACTCGCTGTCGTTCAAGAAAGAGGCGCCCCAAAAAGGTGACTCCCTGGACCAGAGCGACTTCCTGACGTTGCTCATGGCACAGCTCAAGAATCAGGACCCTTTGAACCCCCAGGAAGCCACGGAGTTCACGGCGCAGCTGGCGCAGTTCAGCACGGTGCAGGGGGTGCAGGACCTGAACACGAACTTCCAGAGCATGACTAACAGCCTCAAATCAAGCCAGGCACTGCAGGCCTCGGCGCTGGTGGGGCACACGGTATTTGTCGATTCGCCCACGGCGCGGCTCACCAACACCGGCGAAATTCTGGGCTCCGTCACCGTTGACAAGCCCACGGACGACACGCTGCTCAACATCTTCGACTCGCGTGGCCTGTTGGTCCGGCAGGAACTGCTCGGTGCCCAGGACCCCGGCGAGATTCGCTTCGCCTGGGACGGTCGCACGGATGCCGGTGAATCCGTTCCGCCCGGCGTCTACCGATTTGAGGCGCTCGGAAGTATCGACGGCGAGAACGTGGGTCTCAAGACCACGCTCGGTGCCAACGTGAACAGCGTGACCATCGGCGCAGCAGGCGAACTCACGCTGAACGTGGACGGTGTCGGGCCCAAGCAGATCTCCGACATCAAGGAAATTCTCTGACGTTTTTTTCTGATCATCACTTCATACAGATCTTCAAAGGAGCACTGACATGTCATTCCAGACCGGCTTGAGCGGCCTTCGCGCCGCCACCTCCGACCTTAATATCACGGCGAACAATATCGCCAACGCAAGCACGACGGGTTTCAAGCAGTCGCGCGCGGAGTTCAACGACGTTTACACAGCGAGCCTCGCCGAGTCCGGCTCGCGCACGATCGGCTCGGGCGTCGGCCTGAGCCGCGTGGCGCAACAGTTCACGCAGGGGACGATCTCCAATACCCGTCGCCCG
>CAJADV010000005.1 GCA_903938575.1 uncultured Gammaproteobacteria bacterium | reverse complement strand
GCATCGACGGGCGTCATGGCTGGCGGGACCGGATCGAAAGCCCAGCGCAACGCCCCGCTGCGCACATCGAAGGCGCGCACCACCCCGGGTGGGGCATCGACGCGCTGACCGTCCTGGACGAAGGCGCCCGTGATCACGAGTTCGCCCATGACGAGCGGCGCGGCCGTCACGTAGTACTCACCCTTGCGCACATCACCGAGGTTCCGCCGCAGGTCGACCGCACCCGCGGCGCCGAAGTCCTCGCAGCGCGCGCCGCTGTTGGCATCGAGCGCAATAAGCCGCGCATCCAGCGTGCCGCTCAGGATGCGTTTGCGGCAGGCCGCGCCGTCCTGCACCGGGTCTTCCCAGTAGGCAACGCCGCGGCACACCGGCGTGTAGACGCCGCGCAGATCCACCTGCGGGTCGTGGGTCCAGAGTTCACGTCCGGTCTCCGCATCCAGCGCCACCACACGGTTGTAAGGCGTGCAGAGAAACATCCGCTCGCCCACCACCAGCGGTGTGGCCTGGAAGGCGGTGGGGCCATGCTCTGCCGTACCCGTGGAAACATCGCCCGTGTGGTAGGTCCACGCGGGAACGAGCGCCTTCACATTTGCCGGCGTGAGTTCCACGAGTGGCGAAAAATGGCTGCCGCCGGGATCACCGCCCCAGTCAGTCCAGCCCGCGGCAGGACCCGTGCGGTCCGGCGGTGCCAGCTTCGCGCCGCAGCCCGGCAGCCACAGCAGCGCACAAGCGAACCCCAACACCGCAGCAGACCGCAGCCGCTGATCACACCGTACATGCGGCACGCATACCCTCCTCGACCGCCTTGCGGATAAGACCCAGGCCGGTGCAATCACCGGCCGTGTGAACGTCAAGGCCGCGAGCACGCAGCGCATCCGCCAGCGCCGTGTCGGGCCGCGCCTCGCCGGCCAGCACCACGGCATCGGCCGGCACCGTCGCGCTGCGACCCGTATAGCGGAATTCCAGTCCTGCTGCGCTGACCGCCACAGGCGTGATGCCCGCCAGCACCTCCACACCGAGTCGATCGAGACGCTGGAGTTGTTCCTGCCGGCGCTTGGGGCCGATCTCTGGCGCGAACACCACGGCGCTCGCCGCCAGCGTCACGCGGCGGCCCCGCTTGGCGAGAAACTCCGCCAGTTCCACCGCGGCGAGATCTGCACCCAGCACCACAACGCGCTCCCCGAGCGGCATCCACGCGCGGCTCAGCTGCCGCAGATGCACCGGGCACAACCACGGTTGCAGGCGCGGCATGGCCTGCAGCGCAATCCAGCGCGAGAGCGCCGGCAGCCGCGCTGCCTCCTCGGGATCCAGCGTGCCGGCAAGGTAGTGGCGCAGCAGCGCGCCACTCCAGACCCGCGGACCCGAGGCACCCGGCAGATCGGGTGTCTCGACCCGGGCGCCCGTGCAAACGATCACCGCGTCGGGCTTCTCGCGCAGCACCAGCGCCTCATCCACCGCCTCACCGAGGCGCACCGCAACGCCCAACCTGCGCACCTCACCGAGCAGATAATCAAGCAGCCGCTGGTTGTCTGCATGCACGGTAGCGGCGTAGAAGAGCGAACCGCCCAGCCGTTGCGAGCGCTCCAGCAGGGTCACGCGGTGACCGCGCAACGCCGCCACACGGGCGGCCTCCAGGCCGGCTGTGCCACCACCGGCCACAAGCACATGCCGCGGTCGGGCGGCCGGCTTCACGGCCAGTGACTCCTCGCGCCCGACCTGCGCGTTCACGGCGCAGTTCATGTTGGCGTCGAAGGGCGCGAGTAACATCGAGTCGATGCAGTTCTGGCAGCTGAGGCAGCGGCGTATGCCAGCGGCATTGCCCGCGCGGAGCTTGTTCGGCAACTCCGGGTCCGCAAGCAGCGGGCGGGCCATCACGATCAGGTCGGCGCTGCCCTCGGCGAGGATGCGCTCGGCCTGATCGGGATCATGGATGCGACCCACCACCATCACGGGGACATCGACCACGCGTCTGATCGCACGCGCCACCGCCACGTTGTAACCGTCGCGGTAGCCCGGACCACAGACGATCTGGGCCACGATCCTGTCATGGGACACGCCCCCGCTCACCTGGATAGCGCTGACGCCGGCCTCGACCAGCAACGGCGCGATCATCTGGGTGTCGGGCAGCTCGCGGCCGTCGTAGGCATCCTCGTTGCCCGAGATGCGCAGCGTGATGGGGAAATCGGCCCCCACGCGCTGACGGATATGGCGGATGGTCTCCAGCAGGAAGCGGGTGCGCCCCTCCACCGTGGCGCCGGTGTAGGCGTCATCGCGCCGGTTGCGCGTGGGACTGAGAAAAGACCCGAGCAGCATGTAGGCGTGCGCGGCGTGCAGCTCCATGCCGTCGTAGCCGGCTTGCTGTGCGCGGCAGGCGGCATCGCCGTAGAGGGTGGTGACGCGTGCGATCTCTGCGGTGTCCATCACGCGGCTCGGCCAGCCGGTGCCGGCATTCACATTGACCGAGGGGCCGACCGGATCGGTCATGGATTCAGGGCCGGGATGGCTGATCTGGGGCTGTATGCAGGCGCCGAGCGCATGGACGCGCCGCACAAGTTCACTGTGGCCCGCGATGAATCGATCCTCGCCTAAGGAGAGAGACTGCGGCTGGTAACGCTGGGCTGAGTCAACCGAGCACATCTCGACGGTGATAAGGCCCACACCGCCCGCGGCACGCGCCTCGTGATAGCGGATCAGTCGCTCGCTCACGGCAAGATCGGGCGTGGCGTAGTTGGTGGTCATGGCGGACATGACCATGCGGTTGCGCAATTGCATCGTGCCGATGGCAGCGGGACTCAGCAGGCGGGCAAATCGGCTCATGCGCAGGCGTACCCGGAGGCTCGATCGCCGGAAGGTAACATTGCTTGCCTTTTCGGTAAAGCAACGTTGACAGTATCGCGGCGCACTGCCTAGCATCCGCCGCAGACCTTCCAACCACTCGAACAGGGTCAGCGCATGAGCAGGCTACCGGTAGGCTTTATTGGCCTCGGCAACATGGGCAAGCCGATGGCCCGCAACCTCGTCTGCGACACGCTCGAGGCGTGGGTGTACGACGTCCAGCAGGCACCCGTCGACGAACTCGTGGCGCTCGGCGCGCACGCGGGCTCACCGGCGGAGATCGCCCGCCACTGCCGCGTGATCGGACTGTGTGTGCGCGATGACCGCGACGTCGAGGCCCTGCTCTACGGCGAGGCGGGCATGCTCGCGCAAACGGCCCCCGGCAGCGTGATCGCTGTCCACAGCACCGTGACGCAGGCGGGACTGCTGCGCTGGGCGGCAGATGCCGCTGCGCGCGGTATCGACCTGATCGACGCCCCTGTCAGCCGCGGGAAGCTCGGCAAGGAACCGCATTTCCTGTGCTACATGGTCGGGGGCGATGCCGCCGTACTGGAGCGCTGCCGCCCGGTGCTCGAGACCTCCGCGGAGTCGATCATCCACGCCGGCCCGCTTGGCGCCGGCATCGCGCTCAAGCTCTGCAACAACCTGATCACCTACCTCGAATTCATCGCCATGAGCGAGGCGCTCGCGATCGCCACCCGATCGGGGCTGTCGATCGATGTGCTGGCGGAGGTGGGTCGCGGCAACGGCGTGATCAACGACCGCATGGTGGCCTTTGCCGCCAACCGCGAAAAACTGCAGGAAAAACTGGGCGAGGCCGGCTTCGCGGCGGCCTTCGGGCCCTTCGGAAAGCTGGGCGAAAAAGATCTGGACGCAGCGCTGGAAACCGCCCGCAGCCTCGGTCTGCATCTGCCGGCCACAGAACTCGCGCGCAGCACGATCCACGACGTCTTCATGAACAGGGGCCACGACGCATGACCACCCTACCCGCCGCAGAGAACCGGCTGCTGATTGACGGCAAGCTGGTACCGGCCCAGTCCGGGCGCCTCTACCCGAACATCAACCCCGCTACCGAAGAGACCATCGGCCACGTAGCCGACGCCGGCCCGGCCGACATGGACGCCGCCATCGCCGCCGCGCGCCGCGCCTTCGACGAGACCGACTGGTCCACCAACCACGCCTTTCGCCTGCACTGTCTCACGCAGTTGCGCGATGCCCTGAACGCCGCGAAAGACCATCTTCGCCCGCTGATCGCCGCCGAGACCGGCGCGCCCATGGGTATCTGCGGCGCCGGCGGACCGCACTGCGATGTGCCCATCGGCTTCGGCGACTGGCTGCTGGGTTTTCTGC
>CAJADV010000004.1 GCA_903938575.1 uncultured Gammaproteobacteria bacterium | reverse complement strand
CGAGCTGGACCTGCAGGGGTTCCCGGGGCTTCCAGGAACAGGTCGAAGTCGAGCACGGCCTCGCCCACGATGCGCTGCAACTCGCGGCTCGCGTTCTCCACCGCCTGACGCCGCTCCTGCGGCAGCCGGGCGAGCAACCACTGCCGATCGACAGGCGCCATGCCGCGCAGGCGCAGTGCGACCCGCTTGGCGGCACTGCCATGGGCGGCGGCGGCAGCCTGTACGCTCAGCTCGGAGACCATGACTCAGGTCACTCCGGGCGACGGTGCGCCATCGGCAGGACGGCTCTTCGACTCTTCGTCGAACCAGAATTTCACTTCCTCGAGCAGCGCCTCACGCTGGCCTTCACTCAGCGAGGCCGATGTGGTGGATGCCCGACGCTGCGCCAGATAGAGCCCTCCGGCCCCGAGCAGCAAGGCCATCGCGGCGAGCGCAGCGAAGGGAATGCCCGGCGAGCGCGGCGAGTCCGGCGCCCGGCCTGAAGCGCGAGTAACCGTGCCGCCCGCCGCCGACGCAGCGGAAGGCGCCACGGCGGCCTCGACCGAGGGCTGGCGCGCGGAGACCGGCAAGCCATAGACCTCGATGGTGTCGCCGCGGCTCTCGCGCAGGCCCACGGCAGTGGCCACGAGCTGGCGTATCGCTTTCAGGGTGACCGCATCCACGGCGCGCGGCACCATGACGCTCACCGTCATGCGCTCTACCGCACCATCGCCGCGCACCACCTGCTCGACGCTCTTGTCGAGGCGGTAGTCGATCTCGGTCACCTCGGAGGCGAGCTGCTTCTTGCTCTCGTTGCCGTAATCGTCGCTGGCACCAGCGAACTTGCGCTGCGTCTTGCTCGAGGCGGCGATGCCGCCCTGGCCGCTCTTCTCGGGGGAATTGTAGGTTTCGCGGGTGAGCTGCACCTGCTCGGTGCTCAGGGAGACGTCGATGTTCACCACCGCCACACCCGGATCATAGAGCTGGTCGAGGATCTTGCCCGCCTTGAGGCCGAGGTATTCCTCGATCTCCTGCTTGCGCCCCAGACTCGGCCCGCCGCGCTTGCCGTCCTGCGCGTGTGGCTCTGTGAGGACCACACCGCGCTCATCGAGCACCGTCACACTGTCGGCATCCATGCCCTCGACCGCCGAGGCAACCAGCTGCTGGATGCCGGCGATCTGCGCCACCGACAGGTAAGCCTGGGGCTCCTGCACCACCGTCACCGAGGCCTTGGGCACGGTCTGGGCCTGCTGGAAAAGGCCCTGCTCGGGAAGCACGAGATGCACGCGCGCCTGGCGCACCACGCCAAGGCCCATCACCGTGCGTGCGATCTCGCCCTGCAGCGCGCGCTGGTAGTTGATCTTCTGCACGAACTCCGTCATGCCGTAATCGGCGTTGTCGAAGAGCTCGAAGCCCTGCCCGCCGTTCATGGCCGGATTGCTGCCATCGAGCCGGATCCGCGTCTCGCCGGCCACCGCGCTGTCGACCATGATGCTCTTGCCATCAGGCGAGAGGCTGTGAGCGATTTTCATCTCGTCGAGCTCGGCCAGTACCTTGGCCGCCTCAGGCCCGCCGAGATCGGTATAGAGCGGCTGGAGGTCGGTTTGGTAGGCCCACAGATAGAGCCCCGTGCAGGCGGCCACGATGACCAGCACGCCCGCGACTAGCGAGGTGCGCTGACCCGGGGAAAGCCCGGAGACAAATTCAGTGATAGGCGACATTCGCTGGGTTCCTTCTGGTTACACGCTCATGCGCATGACTTCCTGGATTCCCTCGAGAATCCGGTTGCGCACCTGTACGGTCAGTTCAAACGAGGTTTTCGCGCGGGCCAGCGAGATCATGACCTGGTGAAGGTTGTCGGCCTCGCCGAGCGCGAGCTTCTGCACCTGGGTCTCGGCCTCGCGGATCTTCAGGTCGGTTTCGTTGATCTGCTTGCCCACCCAGTCGGCGAAGTTGGCCTGCTGGGGCGCGGTGGCCTCGCCCATCTTCACGATCTGCGTAAGCGCCTCGACAGGAGCGATCGGGTTGATGGCCATCAGTTGGTGCCTCCGATCTCGAGTGCGCGCAGCGCCATGGTGCGGGCAGCGTTCATGGCGCGCACGTTGGCCTCGTAGGCCCGCGTGGCGGTCATCATGTTGACCATTTCGTCGACCGGATTGACGTTGGGCAGGGCCACATAGCCCTGCGCGTCGGCGTCCGGATGGCTCGGGTTGAACACCAGGCGCGGCGCGGTGTTGCGCTCCACCACTGCAGCCTCGCCCACGCCCGACAGCAGCCCGCCGAACTCGGTCTCCGAGGCGCGCGCCACCACGTCGAGTGGCTGGTAGAGACGACCGCCCACGCCGCGGCTCGTGTTGACGTTGGCGAGGTTGCTGGCAACGGCCTCCATGCGGGCGCGCTGGAAGTCCATGCCCGAGGCGCTGATCTCGAAAATGCTCATGTAGTCCATCAGCCGCGACCTCCCTTGATGGCGGTGCTCATCAGGCTGCCGAATTGCGACTGCGCGCGCAGCAGCGCCTGGTAATGCGTGGTGTTCTTGGCGAGCCAGATCATCTGCCGATCGAGTAGCACGCTGGTTGCCTCGGGATCCTGTTCGGGCGTGGCATCGACGCCCGCAAGCAGCGAGCGGATCGAGTCGTCGTCGGCACCCGACTCCACGGCCGAGCGCACGCGACCCATCACCTCCTCGAAATCGATCTTGAGCGGTCGATATCCGGGCGTAGAGGCGTTGGCGATGTTGTTGGCGATGGTCTGGTGGGTTGCCAGTGATACATCCAGCGCCTTGCCAACAAGGGCGCCGGTCACGCTGTCCAAAGGTCCGCTCATGGCTGTCTCCTACTGGATAATGAGTTGGGCATGCAGGGCACCGGCCCGCTTGATGCCCTGAAGAATGGTGATGACGTCGCGGGTGCTGGTCTTGATCTGACGCAGCGCTGTCACGAGATCGCTGATCGAGGTGCCCGCGGGCAGGTCTACGGCCTGGGCCACGCCTTCGCGCACATCGATATCGGTATCGGGTACCACCACCGTGCGCACACCAGGCGCGGTGCCGCCGATGTTCACTTCGCCCAGGTTGGGCTGCGAGACCTGATAGTCGGTGGAGATGATTACCCTGATCTCGCCGTGGGAGATGGTGACGTCGCTGATGCGCACGTCGCCACCGGAGACCACGGTGCCGGTACGCTCGTTGATCACCACCTTGGCCACCTGATCGGGGGTGATGCTCAGGTTCTCGATGGCGGTGATGAGATCGACCACATCGGTGCTTCCGGGCGGCACGGTCACGGCAACCTTGCCGGCATGCACCGCGGTTGCGCGGCCCCAGCCAAGGCGCGCGTTGACCGCGTTCTTGACGCGGCTCGCGGTGGTGAAGTCGGGGTCATCCAGGAGGATGTTCACCGTGCCCTCGGCGCTCACCAGATCATCGGCCGTGCTGCGCTCGACCGAAGCGCCGCCCGGGATCAGGCCCACGGTGGGGTGGTTTTTCTGGACGACGTTGCCGTTGTAATCGAACTTGAAGCCACCCACAGAGATCTGGCCCTGTGCGAGCGCGTAGACGCGGTCGTTGGCCGCCTTGAGCGGTGCCATGAGCAAGGTGCCGCCGACCAGGCTGCGCGCATCGCCCATCGAGCTCACGCTGGCATCCAACTTGTCACCGGGCTGCGAGAACGGCGGCAGCGAGGCGGTGACAATCACCGCCGCGACGTTGCGGCTGTTGATGTCCTCGGGTGGCACCTTCACGCCGAATTGCAGCAGCGCATTGGTGACCGACTGCATGGTCGCCTTGCTGCGCACCGAGTCACCGGTGCCCGCGAGACCCACGACAATCCCGTAGCCGACAATATCGTTGTCGCGGGCGCCTTCGATGCGCGCGATTTCCTTGATGCGGGTAGCGCCGCCCGTCGAGGCCTCCGCGGCAAAGGCAGCCGCACAAAGCCACAGTGCGAGCCCCGCGCGGGCGAACCAGCCATCAGCACGTCCCATGTCCATGCCCTCAGAAAACGCCAATGGTGTTCAGGAACCGGTAGACCCAGTTCCGCTTCTTGCCGTCGTCGGCCACGGGGTAGCCGTTGTAGGCGATCTTCGCGTCGAGCAGGCGCGGCGAGGGCACGGTGTTGTCGGTGCCCACATCGACCGGACGGATCGTCCCGCTCACACTGATCAGCTGCTCCTCGCCGTCGAGCGCGATGCGCTGGCTGCCCTCAACGTGCAGGTTGCCGGCCTCGTCGATCGACTTGACCGCCACGGTCATCGCCGCCTTCAGGGTGCCGGCACGCTGCGTGACATCGCCCGCGGCGCGATCCACGCCGAGGTTGAGCGTGGCTTCATCGGTCAAGCTGCCGGCGTTGATGTCGCCGGAGAGGCCGTAATCACGCCCCACCTTGCGATCTGAGGCCGACTTGGCCTGCGCGTTCTCGAGAATGATGATGGTGAGCGCGTCACCGACCCGGAAGGCTTTCTTGTCGGCCACGAAAGACTGGTAGCTGCCCTCCGAGTAGAGGTTCTCGGCGTGCAGCAGCGAGGCCGGCGCGAACCCGGCGAGCAGCACGGTCGCGGCCAAACCACGGCATATCGTTTTCATACCTGTTACCTGCATGCTAGCGACTCCCACCCTGCACGATTTCGACGCGATTTTGTCCCGTCACCACGGCATCGAACTCTTCCTCGGAACTGCGCGCCTTCAAGGCGATGGTGTCGCCGACAAAGCCCGTGCGAAGCGCCGTGGCCGTGGCGGTAATCTCGATGCCGCCGGCCCTGGAGACCACCAGCGCATCAGCACCGAACTGCACCGCGGGCGCGCGCTCCAGATGCCGCGCGACAAGGATGTCACCGGCCTTGAGCGCCACGCTGAGCTGCTGGTCCGGCGCCGGAGCGGCTAATGCGGCCGGATCCACCTGCGCGATATCCGCCCATCCCTCGGCAAACAGGTTCTCGCCGGCGATGGTGTGCCCGGGCAAATCATCGATGGCATTCCACGCCCGTACTTCACCGCCGACCTTGAACCACAGCGGCAGGCGCTCGGTCTTGCCGGCGTCATCGAGCACCAGCCACACCGGCGTACGCCGGCGCAACTGCGCGAGACCCGCGGCATCGAAACTCCATTGCGCATCGGCTCCCAGCGGAACGGCGCCCTGCTTGCCCACGAAGGCAAACGACAGGTTGCGGTAGCGATCCGGCCAGGCAGCGGCCGCATACTGGTGCAGGAATGCGCCCGCCTCATCCAGCATGAGTGCACTGCGCTGCGGCGAGGGCTGCGCCTGCACGCGTACCGACGCCGGCCCCACCACGGCGAATTCCTCGAGCCCCGGCACCGCGTGCAGCAATGCGGCCATCTCGGCCTTGTCGAGCCGGCCGCGCCCCTCGAGAGCCGACACCGGAACGCTGGCCGTACGCAGGGCCTCGCGCTCGGCTCGCGGCGCGACCACGCGCGCCAGACGGCTCACGGCAATGGTGGGCGAGGCCGCGCCTGCAACCACCACCGGCAACTCCACCACCGGATAGAGAACGAGCGTCGGCTCCAGCGCCCGCACGAGCCCGGCAGCCGGGGCTGTCGCCGCGACGAGCAGGAGAGCGAGCACGGACGACTTCATCGCCTGGCCCCTGCGCTCAGCCGCGCAGGTTGTTGTTGATGCGGAGCATTTCGTCTGCCGCACGGATCACCTGCGAGTTCACCTCGTAGGCGCGCTGGGTCACGACCAGCGCCATCATCTCCGTCACCAGGCTCACGTTGGAGCCCTCAAGAAAGCGCTGCGCCAGCTGGCCGGTGCCGTCCTCACCCGGGGCCGACATCGCGAGGCCACCGGTCTCCTCGGTGGGCACGTAGAGGTTGTCACCCACCGCCTCGAGGCTGGTGGGGTTCAGGAAGCTCGCGAGCTCAATGCGGCCGATCTCCTGCAGTTTCTCGTCGCCGCTCACGCGCACCGACACCGCGCCGTCGGCGGCAATGAACACGTCGGTGGAGTCAGGCGGGACCTGGATATTGCCCGTCAGCCGCTGGCCGCCTACGGTGGCGAGGTAGCCGTCGCTGTCGATCTTTAACGCGCCGTTGCGGGTGTAGGCCGTCTGCCCGTTGCCGGTGTCCACCTCGAGAAAGCCGAGCCCACGGATGGCGATATCGAGCGGGTTGTCGGTGGCGCGCAAATCGCCGACGCCGAAATCCTTGGTAATGCCCGCGATGCCCGCACCGAGGCCGGTTTTCATCTGCCCGGTCTCGCGGTCGAGCGCGCTCGCCGAGGCAGCATCGCGATACATCAGATCATCGAAAGAGACGCTACTTTTCTTGAAGGCCGTGGTGTTCAGGTTGGCGAGGTTGTTCGAGATGGTGTCCAACTGCGCCAACTCGGCGTGCATGCCCGTGGCCGCGATATACAGTGCATCCAACATGGTCTTTTCTCCCGGAGGTTCGAAGTTACAGATCGCCCAATACGTTGATCGCTTTATCGAGCATGCCGTCGTAGCCGCTCATCACTTTGTGCGATGTCTCGAAATGCCGCGTGATCTCCACCAGCCTGATCATTTCGTCAGCGCTCTTCACGTTGGAGGTCTCGACAAAGCCCTGCATCACCTTGCCCGTGAAGGGCTCGGGCGATACCGCGCCGCCGGCGGGAGCTGCATACAGCCCCTCGCCCTGGTAATTGAGCAGACGGGCATCGCGGAAGGCGCTCAGGCTCAGGCGATCGAGCGCCACGCCGTCCTGCGTGACGATGCCGTCGCTGCCGATCGTGAAGGGGCTGTTGCGCAGAAAGATCTCGCCGCCTTCACCCAGCACGGGCTGGCCTGAGACCAGCGCGAGCCGTCCCTGCTCGTCTATTTTCATTTCGCCCTTGCGCGTGTAGCGGGTTCCCTCGGCAGTGTCCACCGAGAGGAACCCCCCGCCCTGCAGCGCGAGTTCGAAGGCGTTGCCCGAGTACTTGAACGCACCCTGCTGCATGTCGCGCACCACGCCGAGCTCCGGCGCCGTGCCCTCGATGCGACCACCACCCGCGACCGACTGATCGAGCGCGGTCTCATCCAACACCCGCTGGAAGGCCGTCACGTAGGTGACCTCGCGCTTGTACCCGTTGGTACTCACGTTGGCGAGATTCTGCGAGATAGCGCGCAGCTCCTGCAGGTCGTTGTTCAGCGCAACCGACAGCGCGGCGGTAACGTCGGTCATCAGATGGCTCCTCCGGGAATGGGCAGCGGGCTCGCGAGTGGGGTGTTCGGCACGGCATCAGGCAGCTCGCGCGACTCGACCACCCGGTCGCGGTCGATGATGCTGCGGTCGATCTTCACCACGCCAAAAGAGCCGATGGTGATGCTGCCGGGTACTTCGTTCATGGCCAGCACGGCGACGTGCGGCAACACACGGTCCAGAAGTTTCTTCACGTGGCGCCGCAGCGAGCTCGAGCACAGCAGCACCGGCTGCAGGTTCTGCAGCATCATTTTCTCGCTCATCTTGTCGAGCTCGGCGAGCAGCCGTTCGGAGGTGCGCGGGTCGACCATCAGGGTGATGCCGCCCTCGGCCGAGCGCAGGCCGAGTTGCAGCACGTGCTCGATCGCGGGATCCATGGTCATCACCTTGAGATCGCCCTCGGGACCGAGAAGGCTCTCGCAGATCGGGCGGCCCAGGCTGCGCCGCACGCTCTCGGCGAGTTCCTCGACATCCTTGCTGCGCTTGCCCTGGTCGACCAGCGTCTCGAGGATCAGCGAGATGTTGCGGATCGAGACCTTCTCCGCGAGCAGACGCTGCAGTACCTTCTGGATGTCGCTCAGCGTCATCACGTTCGGGACCAGTTCCTCGTAGAGATTGGCCTGCGCGGTCTTCACCCGCTTCACCACCTGTTCGGTCTCGACGCGGTTCAGCAATTCGGGTGCATGGCGCCGCACGGTCTCGCTGAAATGCGTGAACATCACCGTGACCGGATCGACCACCGTGTAGCCATTGCTGCGCGCCTCCGAGACCTGCACCGGATCGATCCACACGGACGGCAGGCCGTAGGTCGGATCGGTGGT
>CAJADV010000003.1 GCA_903938575.1 uncultured Gammaproteobacteria bacterium | reverse complement strand
GGGTGTGTTCGTCCACGCATTCGAGCGCGATGACATCGTCCGCAGCGGGCTGGTGCGGCGGATCATCGATCGCTATGAACCCGAGGACGATTGAGCCGGTAGGTGCTGAGGCCTGTACGAGGGCTGGCCGGGTCGTGCGGCGCCCCTGCTACTCGAGGTGCGCGTGCTGCCGGATCCGGAAAGCCATGACGCAGGCCGGCACCATGATCAGCGTCGTGAGCATGTAGGGATAGTGCGGGTTGATCTGGTAGAGCGCGGTGCCGGCAAGGGGGCCCACGATGAAGCCCAGTGCCGGCACCGCGGTGGTGATGCCCGCAGCCGCACCCTGCTCGCGCGCGCTCACCGACAGCGATACCGCCGCCGTGAAACCCGGCCCGCAGAGCCCCATCCCAAGGCCCATGAAGCCCATCGACAGCGCAAAGAGGGGCAGTGAATCGGCCGGAATCAATAGCGCGAAGGCCACCAGCAGCAGAGGCATCCCCGTGCGGAGCAAGATCATCGGCGGGATTTTCAGGCGCTGCACCAGCACCGTCTGTGCGAACAGCGAGGCCACCGCCGAGATGATCATGGTGAAGCCGAAGGTGCGGGCGGTGTCGCGGGCGTCCAGCAGCAGGGTGTCCTGGATGCGGAAGGCGAGCGTCTGCTGTACGACCGAGAAGCCCGTGAACATTGCCAGACCGAGCGCGAGGTAGGGCACGTAGCGCCGATCGAGCAGCGTCAGCTTGCCCTCGCCCCGGCCATGCGGATGGGGCTGCCCGCGGTGTTCCAGGTGATGCTGTATCAGCAGTGCACAGGCGGCTGATGCCAGCGCGGCGAAGATCAGCGGCGCGAGGAGGCTGATGGCGGCCAGCATGCCCGCGATGGCGGGTCCCAGGATCGAGCCGATATTGTTCGCCGCGCTCAAGCGCCCCATGCCGGCGGCGCGGGTCGCGGTGGTGGTGGTATCGGCGATCAGTGCGGCCGTGCCGGGTGCGGTGGCTGACATCAGCATCGACTGCATCATCCGGGTGCCGATGATCAGGCCGTAGAGCAGACTGCCGGCCAGAAAACCGTACATGCCCCCAGCAAACAACGCGGCGAAGACCAGCGTGCCCACGGCATAGCCCCACAGACCCACGAGGATCACGGGCTTGCGACCCCAGCGGTCGCTGATGCGCCCCCAGATGCGGCTGGTCACGAAGAACACGAGCGAGGAGGCCGAGATGATCGCCCCGATCGCGAACTCGCCCAGGTGGATCTCGCGGCCAAGCGAAGGGAGCGTTGCCATCACGATGGTCTGACCCATGCCGTGCGCGAAGACGCCCGCATAAGGCACCAGTTCGGCGAGACGGCTGAGGGCGCGAGGCCAGCGCGGCATGAGAGTGTCCGATATCCCGGGGAGCGACGATGGTAGTCGTGGCTCGCAGGCCGCCCCATTAAAACGGCACAATTGCCGCCCGCCGCCGACCGGTGTTTCGCGCATAACGATATGGCGCATCGGTCTGACCCGGCAGGGGAAGCTTTTTTATAATCCGCGGGTCGATCAGCAGGACGTCCGCCGCCATGGGGTTGGCAGCTATTACCACCCAGCGCTTTGCCGCGGCCGAACTGGCCGTCATAAACAGGGATCTTGCGAACTGCAGCGCGCAGGAGATTGTGCGCTGGGCGCTCGGTACCGGGCTGCGCCCTTTTCTCAGCACCTCTTTCGGGCCGCAGGCCGCGGTCATGCTCGATGTGGTGAGCAGCGTTGATTCCTCGGTGCCGGTCGTCTGGGTGGATACCGGCTACAACCTCCGCGACACCTACGAGGTGGCGGACAAACTCATGCAGCGGCTGCCGCTCAACATGCAGGTCTACACGCCACGCATGAGTGCGGAGCGCTGGAATGCCCTCTACGGCGGCATTCCCCAGTTGGACGAACCCGAACTCCACGAGCAATTCACCCGCAACATCAAGATCGAACCCTTCGAGCGTGCGCTGAGCGAGCTGCGGCCGCAGCTCTGGCTCACCGGCATCCGCCAGTCGGAGACGGCATTCCGCCAGGGCCTCGATATCGTCACCTGGGATGAGCGGCGGGGAATGCTCCGCGTGGCGCCGATATTCCGTTGGAGCGAGCAGGATCTGCGGGAATACGTGCGGAGTCGCGAGTTACCGAGCTGCCGGCACTACTTTGACCCCACCAAGGTCGATGACAGCCGCGAGTGCGGGCTGCACACGGGACTTTAGGAGCAGCAAAAGCGGCTTTGCACCTGCACGCTCTGGCTGCGTTGCAGCCGCATGACCCGGCTGCCTCGCAGCCACATAAAGAACCGGGCTAGCCCGGCAGTTCGATCCGGATCACCGCACGGCCGGCGATTTTTCGCCCCAGCCAGGCGCTGATATCGACCACCCACATCTGCCACCCGTATTTGCTGCGCAAGGCGCCAAACGCTGCCTTGCGCTCTGCGGCGTCGGTCACCAGAGAGGCCGTAGCGTCCGTCCACG
>CAJADV010000002.1 GCA_903938575.1 uncultured Gammaproteobacteria bacterium | reverse complement strand
TAGCGACAACTCCAGCGCATCAGCGGCAACAACGCCCTCAAGCCAGAGCGCCAGCGGGATGTTGTACTGGGCTGACCGGCCCCCCTCCAGCTGATCCAGCATCCACAGCCGCTCCTGGCCGTAGGACAACACCAGAGCCCCATCAGCGTGCTGGCCGCTGCCGGGGACGACCGCGCCGGCCTGATCCTGCTCGGCCTCATCCACAGCAAGGCCAAGGGCTCTGGGCGTAGCCGTCTCAAAGACTGACCGCAGCGGCAGGCTGACTCCGCGGGTATCGCGCAACCGGGAGATCAGGCGCATCGCCAACAGCGAGTGGCCACCCAACGAGAAGAAGTTATCGTCGACCGAGACTTCCCTTGCACCAGTGAGCTCGGCAAACAGCCGGCACAGCAGGATCTCGCTGGCAGTCTCCGGGGGAACATAAGCGCTATCGCCTGAGATCTCAGGACTGGGCAGTGCCCTGCGATCCAGCTTGCCGCTGGAGGTCAGCGGCAACGCCTCGATCGTCATGAACGCCGCAGGGATCATGTACTCCGGCAGGCTCTGGCTTAGGCGCTGTCGCAGGACAGACGCCTCAGGGATAGAGCCCGCGGCCTGTGGCGTGAGATACGCAATCAGGCGCCTCTCACCGGCCACCTCGCGCACCACGACGGCGGCCTGCGCAACCCCCTCGATACTGCTCAACGCCGCAGCGATCTCGCCGGGCTCGATCCGAAAGCCTCTTATCTTGACCTGTTCATCGACGCGGCCACCGAACTCCAGGATGCCTGCGTTGGTCCAGCGGGCCAGATCACCTGAGCGGTACATCCGCGCGCCATCAGATGAGAACGGACTGGCGATGAACCGCTCGGCGGTCAGCGCGGATCGATTAACGTAACCGCGCGCAAGGCCCGCGCCTGCAATGTACAGCTCGCCCCACACGCCGATCGGGACAGACCGAAGGGCGGCATCCAGCACGTGGATCTGCGTGTTCCAGATCGGCGTGCCGATCGGGATCGACCCGCCCTCGCCGCCGTCAATCTCATACACCACGCAGCCCACCACCGCCTCCGTCGGGCCGTACTCGTTGACGAGCCGGGCGTCAGGAGCCGCTGCGCGCCATCGCGCACAGACCAGCGGATCCAGCGCCTCGCCGCCCAGCACGATCACCGGGGCGGCAGACTGCATCTGCTCCGACGACAACGTCCCGGACAACACGGCAAACACTGCCGGCGTCATCTTGATAAAGCTCAAGTCCGTCGTGCCTTGCAGCAGATCCTGCAGTCCCTGCACCTCATCCCCCGGCCGAAGCAAATGCAGCGCAGTGCCGGACAACAGCGGCAGGTACAGCTGCGTCACCGAGGCATCAAACGACACCGATAGGTTAAGTGCAGTGCCACGGCCTGATGCCGGCGCATAGGAGGACTGCGCCCAGCCAAGGTAATGGACCAGCCCCGCCTGCGTGACCGCTACCGCCTTCGGTCTCCCCGTGCTACCGGACGTATAGATGAGGTAAGCGAGATTCTGCGAGTGCAGCGCAGCGGGACGATCCGCATCGGTCACTGGTGCAGAACTGAGAGCCTCAATCGCGCCCAGCACAGCCGGATCGTCCAGCAGCACCTGCTGCGCTCCCGCAGCAACGGCTCCGGTCGTCAGGCGTTCTGCCAGATCCCGCATGGTGATCACGAGAGACGCTGCACTGTTAGCGAGCATGTAACTCAACCGATCGATCGGATACTCAGGATCCAGCGGCACGTAGGCGGCGCCGGACTTGAGTACTGCCAGGATCGCGACGACAAGCTCCACCGAGCGCTCAAGCCCGAT
>CAJADV010000001.1 GCA_903938575.1 uncultured Gammaproteobacteria bacterium | reverse complement strand
CGGCAACACCGTGCGCGACAAGGACAGCGCTGGCATAGATGCCGCGCTCTGCGGGACTCTCGCGGGCCGCGGGAATGACTACTACGGGGCCATCACCGGCAAGCGCCGCAACGAATGCGCCGTGCGCGGGACTGTCATCACTGAGCGCACCGCCCCCTATGACAAGCTGCCCCGCCGCGCGTGCCGCCGAAGCGACGCACAGAAGCGCGAGAAAAAGCCCGGCGACAGGCACGGCGCACCAGTGCCGCGGCGTGTGGATTCTGGCTGTCGGATTGAGGCGCCCAGCAGTGCCGATCATGCATCACCCCCAAGAATCTCTAGTCGCTGCCTCACCTTTTCCAGCAGATCCCGCTCGCCGGATTGCGCGTGGATCGACTCCAGATTGCGCAGCATGCGGGTCAATATCTCTCGTCGCGAAGCCGGCCGCAGCAACTGCGCCAGCGGCGCGCCGAAGCCCGTTGCACGCCGCTCCAACTCTTCGCGGGAGAGGCTGTCGCCGCTGAACGGGTCGATGATGGCAACGCCATCGCGCAGCGTCACCCGCACCAGAAAGTGCCCCGGGAAGGAGACACCCCAGGCCTCGAGCCCGATGTGGCGCGCGAACTCGAGAAACACCACCGCGAGCGAAATCGGGATTCCGCGGCGTGTCTCGAGCACACGGTGCAGGTAACTATTGGCGGCGTCGTAGTAGTTGCCGTCATTACCTGCGAAACCCTCGCTCCCGAAAAAGAACCGGCGCAGGCACTCCATGCGCGCCGCCTCGGTCGAGCTGCTGCGCGCCTGCGCTGCAAGCTTGCCGGCGAGCCGGTCGAAAGCCGTCTGGACGCCCTCGAGGTCCAGGAGGGGCTCCGCATCGGTGGCGATCGAGGCCGCCGCCTCGAAGAGCGGGATCGCGTCCGGCTCCCGCACAAGGAGGCGGAAGTAATCGAGCGGTGTGCCTGCAGTCAGCATGGCTGCCCGGCTCAGCCCGGCGGCTCCCACCGCCCCCCGCTCTCCACCGCTCGCCCCTCGCGAGCGAGCTTGAGCAAGTGCGCCCACAGCGAATACCTGGCCATCGGGAACATCACGCGCGGCACATCGTCGTAGGCACGCTCCACCAGTTCGTCCAGCGTACCTCCGGCCACGGCCAGCACCTGTGCCACCTTGGCCTCGCGGTTGAGACGATGGCGGATGATCCCGTCCACCACGGCCATGGGCTCGGGCATCAACTCGCCGTGACCGGGAGCAAGCGAACGCAAGGCCAGCGCTTTCAGTTTTTCCAGCGAGTCGAGGTAGTCCTTCATGTCACCGCTCGGCGGGATGATCACCACCGTGGAGCCGTTCATGATGTGATCGCCCGTGAACAGCATGCCTTCCTCCTCGAGGAGCAGGCAGTAGTGGTTGCAGGCATGGCCCGGCGTGTGCACGGCGCGGAGACTGAACTCCGGGGTTTGCAGCAGCGGCTGCACGGCAAGATCCACATCCGGCCGGAAGATCAGGTCCTGATAGAAATCATCGGGAGCCGCCACGCCGCGCAACTCGGCACCGGTGGCACGCGCGAGAGGCGTGGCCGCTGGCGAGTGATCCTCGTGCGTGTGCGTGACGAGTATCCAGCGGATGCGTCCAGCACCTTCGCGCAGGATGGCATCGATGTGGGAGGGCTCATCCGGCCCCGGATCAACCACGGCGATGGCCTCGTTGCCCAGCAGATACGTGTTTGTGCCGGGCCCGGTCATCACGCCCGGATTAGGCGCGATGATGCGGCGCACGCGGGGCGAGAGCTGGCTGGTCAATCCGGGTTCAAGTGTGATCATGCGCACTCACTCAGGCAGCGGGTGTGGAAGGCATACGGTCGCGGGCATGGCCCGCTCCTACGCAAGGCTGGCAATCGACACCACCGGATCCACTTCTGCGTCGTAGTCCACACCCGCGAGCCCGAAACCGAAGAGCCGCAGGAATTCCTGCTGGTAACCCGCGAAATCCGAGAGCTCGTCGATAGTGTGGTTCTCCACCAGCGGCCACCGGCGCTCGACCTCGCGCTGCACATCGGCCTGCAATTCCTTGCCGTCCATGCGCAGGCGACCGGCCTCGTCAACGGCTGGCGAAGCGGCGAGAAGCTGCGTGCGGAAGAGCCCTTCAACCTGCTCGATGCAACCCTCGTGGGTGCCGCGCTCTTTCATCACGCGGAACAACAGCGCGAGGTAGAGCGGCATGATGGGGATCGCGGAACTCGCCTGCGTGACCACCGCCTTCAACACCGAGACGTAGGCCTTGCCGCCGAGCGGCGCGAGCAGCGTGTCGAGCCGACTGGCGGTGCCGTCGAGGTCTTTCTTGGCTGCGCCGATGGTGCCATCCCAGTAGATGGCCCACGTGATGCGATCGCCGAGGTAGGTGTAGGCCGTGGTGCGACAGCCAGTTGCGAGCAGGCCCTCGTCGGCCAGACGGCGCATCCACATCTCCCAGTCCTCGCCACCCATCACGGCCACGGTGTCGCTGATCTCTTCCTCGGAGGCCGCCTCGAGTGCAACTTGCTTGATTTCCTTCTTGTCGGTGTCGAGCGTGCGCTCCTCGACTCGACGACCGATCGGCTTCAGCGTCGACTTGTGCACCACCCCGGTGAGCGGGTGGGTGCGGCGCGGCGCGGCCAGGCTGTAGACCACCAGATCAATCTGGCCCAGCGTGCTGCGGATCAGTTCGACGGTGCGGTCCTTGATCTCGGTGGAGAAGGCGTCGCCGTTGATGCTCCAGGCACCGAGGCCAGCGGTCTCGGCCTCCTGATGGAAGGCCGCGGTGTTATACCAACCCGCGCTCCCGGGCTTGCCTTCCACGCCCTCTTTCTCGAAGAAAACGCCGATGGTGCTCGCGCCGCAACCGAAGGCTGCACTGATGCGCGAGGCGAGACCGTAGCCGGTGGAAGCGCCAAGCACCAGCACCCGTTTGGGGCCGGCAATCGGGCCGCCCGCGCGCACATGCGCGATCTGCTCGCGCACCGAGGCCGCGCAACCGGTCGGGTGCGAGGTGATGCACATGAATCCGCGGACGCGGGGCTTGATGATCATGGGGATGTCCTGATTCAGTGGTCGCAATGAGCGGGATTATAGTCGCGCCGATGCGCCTGGCGCGCATCGCGACCGGGCACCCTGAAAGGCTCACAAAGGACTATTTGCGGAACAAACCCGCACAAAGACAGGGAGCCGCAGCCCCTCAATGCGCCTATGGTGAACGAGTGGCGCATCTCCCGCGCAACCGGAGCCTCACTCCCTCCCCGTGTTCGGAACGGCATTCGGCCGCTCCATGACCGCTATCCGATAGATCGTGCTCGTGCATATTCGATAGTGTCTCCTCTACCGCACAGCACTTTTCTATCAGACGGTGAACGAATGAATATCTACGCTGGAAATCTCTCCTACCAGACGACCGAACAAGACCTGCGCGATGCCTTCGAGGCATTCGGTGCAGTCTCCTCCTCGGCTGTCATCAAGGACCGCGAAACCGGGCAATCGAAAGGCTTCGGCTTCGTCGAGATGGCAAACAACGCTGAGGCCGATGCGGCCATCAAGGCGCTGAACGGTCGCGCGATCAATGGTCGCAACATCAAGGTAAACCAGGCCGAGCCCCGCAAGGAGCGCACCGGTGGTGGTGGCGGCGGTGGCGGTGGCGGCGCTCGTCGTTACTGATCAGGCCTTCTGCCAGTCGGGCCTGCCCGGCTGGCTTCTCTCTCTCGCGCTCTAGCGATATCGCCCTCTCGCTCTACTCCCCCCGCTCGTGTGACCCGATGTGTATCAGTCAGCGACGACACCTTGTCTAAAGCACCAACTTCCGCAGATCAGCCAGCACCCCCACCAACCAGGTGAGGAAGGCGCCGGCATCGGCACCGTTGATGACGCGATGGTCGTATGACAGCGACAACGGCAGCGTCTTGCGAGGCTGGAAGGCCTTGCCATCCCAGACCGGCCGCACGGCCATACGCGATACCCCGAGGATGGCCACCTCAGGGGTGTTCACGATCGGCGTGAAACCCTCACCGCCAATATTTCCCAGGCTCGAAATACTGAAGCATCCGCCCTGCATCTCGGCGGGCTTCAATTTGCGCGTGCGCGCCTTGTCGGCCAGTTCACGCGCCTCTGCAGCGAGCTCCCAGACCGTCTTGCGGTCGACGTCCCGGATCACCGGCACCACCAGCCCCTGCGGCGTATCGACCGCGATGCCGATGTGAATGTATTTCTTCATGACCAGCTGCGTCCCGTCGGGCGCGAGCGAGGAATTGAACCGGGGATGCTCTTTCAGGGCGCGGGCGCAGGCCATCAGGAGGAAGGGTAATGGCGTG